>CALGEE010000168.1 GCA_937881525.1 uncultured Sphingomonadales bacterium
AAACGCTTTGCCGTAACCGATTGGCATTTGAATCCAGAAGTTCAGATCACTGCCACCGGCCTCGAGTACTAAAACGGTGTATTTGCCGCTTTCACTTAGACGAAACGCCAGTGCAGACCCGGCGGACCCTGCGCCAATGATAACAAAATCATACGTCTTGGGCATCGACCCTCCGGTGTCTCTTCATACGAATGTAAATCACCCCAAATGCAGTAACGCCAGACGGAAAACGCTGCTTCTGTGACATATTTTTCGGTTGCTCCTGCACACGGATCATGTGCTTCATGGTTGAACGAAAACGGAGCCGCAAATGCCAAGCCGCAAAAATACTTTGTTTATCATGATCGATCAGCTTCGGGCCGACTGCGTGACTGGCGCGTTATCGCAACACGTCAAACTGCCGAACATTCGCGCCCTGCAATCCGAGGCTGTGACCTTTACCAACCACTTTTCAGTGACCAATCCGTGTGGCCCGTCGCGCGCCAGTATTCTGACCGGGCTTTATGCGATGAACCACCGGTCGGTGCGCAATGGCACACCGATGTCCGAGGGCATTACCAATATCGCGCTGGAAATGCGTAAACTGGGGTTTGATCCCCTGCTGTTCGGCTACACGGATACCAGCCGCGATCCGCGTGGGAAATCCCCGGATGATCCGGTTTTACAGACCTACGAAGAAGTCATGCCCGGTTTCACCGAACTTCTGGAAATGCGTCAGGAAACCGGCAGCCGGCCTTGGCAGAAATTTTTGCGCGATAAGGGCTATGACACGCCGGACTACAAAAATTTCTATGTCCCGAAATCGCCAGATCCGACCCGTCCACCACGCCCTGACGACCCGGCGTTTTATGCCGCCGAGGACAGCGACACTGCCTTTTTGACCGATGAATTCCTGCGCCAAATGGCGGCACCACCGTCGAAACCATGGTTTGCGTTGCTCACCTATATCCGCCCGCACCCGCCGCTTGTCGCACCGGCACCTTACAATCAGCTGTATCAGGGCGATACATTACCAATGCCCGCCCGCCAAACTGACCCGGCGGACGAGGTGGCGGTTCATCCCGCGTTTGTCGCCACTCAGAACCGCCCCCCGATGGAAAGCTTCGTGAAAGGGTGTAATGGCCAGATCAGCGCGAAAAATGACGCCGATGTGCAAATGCTGCGTGCACTTTATCTGGGGCTGGCGACCGAGGTTGATGCACATATCGGCCGCGTCATCAGCTTTTTGAAGGAAACGGGACAGTATGACGACACGCTGATCGTACTCTCGGCCGATCACGGTGAGATGCTGGGCGATCATCATATGTGGGGCAAGCAACATATCTATGACCCGTCTTTTCGCGTGCCGCTGGTTATCCGTGACCCGCTTTCACCGGAAAGCCACGGCAGCACAGTTGCGGCACTGACCGAGTCAATTGACCTTGCGCCAACCATCCTTGATCTGGCGGGTGGCAAAGCAGCGCCCGGCATGAATGGTCGCAGCTTGGGTGGTTTCCTGAATTCCAATCCGCCCGACAACTGGAAGGACTGCGTGCATCTGGAGCTTGACCTTGGCGAACCCGACACCCCCACGGCGTTTCAACGCCTGACAGGTTTGGAGTTACGCGAAAGTAACGTCGCTATTCTGCGCGAGGCCCATTTCAAGCTGGTGCATTTCAATGGTGATCTGCCGCCTTTGATGTTTGATCTGAACAACGACCCGGATGAGATGCACAATCTGGCTGATGATCCAGCCCACGCAGCGACATTGCTGCGGCTTACCCGAAAACTGCTGAGCCACCGGATGAAGCACGCTGATCACGCTCTATCGGATTACAAAATCACCGACAGCGGCGTTTTCCCGGAGCATCCGACCTAAGCCAGAACCTACTCTTCCATCAACTCTTTCCAGCGATGGCAGGCGACGTCATGTTCTTTGCCGGATTTCTCGAGCTTTGGTTCCAGCGTGCGGCAAATATCAATCGCAAACGGGCAGCGGGTCTGAAATTTACAACCCGGCGGCGGGTTGGTGGGCGACGGAATTTCGCCCTCTAGTTTTTGCGCCTTACCGCGATCATCCGGATCAAGCGACGGGATCGCTGACAGCAGCGCCTTGGTATAGGGGTGCTGAGGTGCGGCAAACAAATCTCGCGTGGGTGCGGTTTCCACCAACCGGCCCAGATACATCACCGCAACATGATCGCAGATATGCGCAACCACACTTAAGTCATGGCTTATGAACAGAAATGTCAGCCCCATATCTTGCTGGATAGATTTCAGCAGGTTCAGAACATCGGCCTGAATTGATACATCAAGGGCCGCCACACTTTCATCAGCCACCACAAATTGCGGCCTTGAAACCAGCGCGCGGGCAATCGAAATTCTCTGGCGCTGACCACCTGAGAACGCATGCGGAAAGCGGCGTAGATGCTCGAGATTCAAACGGCATTTCGCAGCTATTTCACGAACGCGTTGGTCAGTCTCTTCGCGGGATTTTGTCAGGCCCATGACTTCCAGCGGCTCGGCGATGATATCGCGTACCGTCATCCGTGGGCTAAGCGCTGCATAGGGATCCTGAAAAATCAACTGCGCGCGCGACCGGTAATCTTTCAGTTCGGCGCCTTTAAGGGTCGAAAGGTTGTACCGGACCTGCCCGTCATCATAGGTTACGTCACCATGTGTAATCGGTGTGGCCTTCAGCATCGCGCGGCCAAGCGTGGTTTTGCCTGATCCGCTTTCGCCGACCAAGCCGTAAAAGTTGCTGCGTTCAATGTCGATATTCACACCCTCAACAGCCCGGACCACCTGTTTGGGGCCAAGCACATTGCCGCGCATCGGATAGTGCACCGACAAGTCACGGGCAGATATCAAGGGCTTGTCGGTCATCAGATGCCGCCTTTCGTTTCCACCAAATGGCACGCGGCCCGGTGGTTGGCGCTGACATTGGAAAAGCGCGGGATTTCGGTCTGGCACCGGCCAGCAAGTGCTACCGAACAGCGGGTGTGAAAAACACATCCACTGGGGCGTTCCAATGGCGACGGAATATCACCGGGTACAGCCACCAAGGGACTGTCAAGATCGTGGAGGTTAGGCAAAGCTGCCAACAAACCCTTGGTATATGGATGCGCCGGAGTACGTATCACATCCCTGACCGAGCCTTGTTCGACGATCCGGCCCAAATACATCACAGCGACATGGTCGGCAGTTTGCGCAATTACCCCAAGATCATGGGTTATGAAAATAATTCCCATACCAAAATCAGTGACCAGATCTTTCATCAGATCAATCACTTGCGCCTGAATGGTGACATCCAACGCAGTAGTTGGCTCATCCGCAATCAATAGTTTGGGCTTGGTTGACAGCGCCATCGCAATCATCGCGCGCTGACGCAT
>CALGEE010000169.1 GCA_937881525.1 uncultured Sphingomonadales bacterium
GCCGTGAACGAATTCCGCAAGGATGCTGGTCTAGACCAATAGCTTGAGGGGCCACCTTTTTCGGCCAGCCACTCAATTTTGCCAGAAGAGAGGAAATTAGACCTTCTGAACGGCTTCCAGGTTTTCGGCGTGATCGCCCCGCGTCAAACCAAAGCGGCGCAAGCAGTAGATTGAGGCGACATGCAGAACGACCATGAGGATCACATAAGGCAGGGCGATCCCCTGCATGACCTCTTCGCTCATCAATTCTCCGGTTCCGGGTGCCGCGCCAAAAGTCAAAAGCGCGCCTGAGACAAATGTTCCGAACCCCGTGACAATCTTGGCGGTAAAGGAAAACGTCGCGAAATAGAGACCTTCAGCACGGTGTCCAGTGTTCCGCTCGTCGCCTTCGACAAGATCCACGACCATTGATACGCTCATGATCGAAAGCGAGATTGTGACAGCCGTGGTAACGAATGTCGCCAAGGCCACGACATAGAACATCTCGGATGATCCGTTTTCAGGCAAAATGCTAGCCGACTTGGCGGCGATCAAAATGACCGACAAGACCATGGAAATCCACGATAGGGTAATCACCACAGATTTCTTTTCGCGCCCTTTAGCCAGCTGCGATGTGCACAAGAATGCAATGATTGCTGATGGCACCATGGTAAGTGCTGCAAGGCCAAGTTGACCTGTCGAAAGGCCAAAATAGTAGATGCCAAAGTACAACTGCAGGGTTGTCGCAATTCCCGCCACAAGACTGCCGAAGATCGTGCCGATAAAGACTGCGCGGAACGACTGATTGCGGAATAAGTATTTAATGTTTTCCAGGAACGAAAACCCGTGGCCTTCACTGGTTGGATCGGGTTGCGAGTAGTGCTTGATCGCGCGGTGGGTGCCCAACGACGAAATCAACATCGCAGCACCCATCACAATCGCCGCAGTCATGGCGTACTGACGGTATCCTTCAAGGTTCATGAGACCGTCATCGTAGTCAACGGAGGGCGCCAAAAAGACCCTGTAAACAACAACGGCCATGATCACGCCAGCAAGCCACCCCATCATCAGACGCAAGCCAGACAAGGCGGTCCGCTTGTCATAGTCGTGGGTCAGCTCTCCGATCAGCGCTGAGTTCGGAACTTCAAAGAACGTCACCGACAGGCGTACGACGATTGCCATGACGGTCAGGTAGATAAACAACCCCGTCTGGCTCAGGTCTGGGGGCGTCCACATATAGAAATAGGCGATGCACGTCGGCAGGATCGCGGCATACATAAAGGGGTGTCGGCGTCCGAACCGAGATTTATGTCGGTCCGAGATATAACCCACCAACGGATCTGAAACGGCATCAAACAAAAGGGCAATCGAAAGCGATAGCCCCACCAGAATGGCAGGCAATCCCAAGACCTGATTGAAATAGATCATCAGGAATGTGGCAAAGCCATTGTTCTTGATGCCGTAGGCAACGGATCCAATACCATACGCAAGCCGCGTGCCCCATCCTATTGACGTGCTGCTCATTGTTCTCTCCCCGAGATCCCTGAATACCGGACTTTTCTGGTTTCAACCATTTTTCTAAGTTCGTGCTTTAGAACTTTGCCAGTCCCGTTGCGCGGTAATGCATCCATCACAACCAAGTGTGCCGGCTGTTTAAAGCGTGCCAGTTTTCCAGCGCACAGCAGATCAATATCTGCATGGCCGAACTGCGCGCTTGGCTTGACCACGACAACGGCGCACCCCACTTCTCCCCAACGGGTGTCAGGCACGCCGATGACGGCGACTTCGGCGATCGCGTCATGGCCGTAAATGATGTTCTCGACCTCGGCGGGATAGACGTTCTCACCGCCCGAGATGTACATGTCTTTCAGGCGATCCTCGATATACAGATAGCCCTCTGCATCTTTCCGACCGATATCGCCGGTTCGGAACCAGCCGTCATGGAATGCATCGCGGGTGGCCTCTGGCATATTCCAATAGCCGGGTGTCACCACCGGGCCACGCACCCAGATTTCGCCCAATTCATCGGTACCTGCTTCGGTATTCAAGTCTTTCATGATCTTCATTGCGCCATACATCGTTGGCATGCCCGTCGATCCGTGTTTGCGGCCAACATCATCATGTGGCAGCAAACAGCCTGCCGATGCCGTTTCGGTCAATCCATACCCCTCAAGGATCTGGACCCCATGGTCGCCCCACCATTTCACCAAAGTTTCGGGTACTGTCTCTGCGCCCGAAATAACCGTGACCAGACGGGAAAAATCCGCCGTTTCCGCACTAGGACTTTGGCGCAATGCGTTGAAGGCCGCAGGTACAGCGAAAGCATGTGTGATACCAAACTCCGGGTTCGAGATTGCCTCCAGCACGG
>CALGEE010000170.1 GCA_937881525.1 uncultured Sphingomonadales bacterium
GCCTGATCGAAGCAGGCGGCACCAACAACAATATGTTGATCAAAACGCCGGGTTTCATGCCGTTTATCCGCAATGCGTCCAATTATAAATATGATACTGTCCCGCAAAAGGGGCTGAATGGACGCACCGGCTATCAACCGCGCGGCAAGGGACTTGGCGGGTCAAGCGCGATCAACGCGATGGTGTATATCCGTGGCCACAAATATGATTATGACAATTGGGCTGCCTTGGGTTGCGATGGCTGGTCCTATGACGACGTGCTGCCGTTTTTCAAACGCTGCGAAGATAATGAACGCGGCTCTGACGCCTTTCATGGTTCGGGCGGGCCGCTTTCGGTTTCCGACCAGCGCTGGCCGCAAGCCGGCAGCCTTGCCTTCATTGAGGCGGCGGCAGAATTGCAATTGCCCATCAATGCGGACTTCAACGGTGCAACGCAGGACGGCTTTGGTCTGTATCAAGTCACGCAAAAGGGTGGCGAACGCTGGACGGCAGCGCGCGCATATGTCGAGCCTGCCCGGGACCGCATGGAAGTTCTCACCGGCGCTTTGACCGAAAAGATCATCGTCGAAAATGGCCGCGCCACTGGCGTTATCATTCGGCAGGGACGCAAGCGCCGCACCATCAAGGCGCGCGGCGCAGTCATATTGTCGGCGGGCGCATTTGGCTCACCACAAATCTTGATGCTTTCCGGAATGGGGCCAGCCGAACATTTGCGCAGCGTCGGGGTCGACGTCGTTCATGACAAGGCAGCTATTGGCGCCGACCTGCAAGACCATATCGACTATGTTTCGAGCTTTGAAACCCAATCGAAGGACGATTTCTTCGGCGATTCATTGGCTGGCACGGGCAAGATGGTCAAGGCGATCATCGAACATAGGTTCAAGCGCACGGGCGTAATGACCACCTGCTTTGCTGAGGCGGGCGGGTTCTGGCGTTCGGACGCCAGCTTGCCAGCACCCGATATCCAATATCATTTTGTGCCTGCGATGCTGGAAGATCACGGCCGTTCAAAGGTCAAGGGCCATGGCTTTAGCTGCCATGCATGTGTGTTACGCCCTGAAAGCCGCGGCACGGTCCGTCTGTCGTCTGCAGACGCCAGCGTCGCGCCGCTGATTGACCCTGCGTTCCTAAGCGATGACCGTGACATGGCGACTTTGCGCAGTGGCGTGCGCGCCATGCACCGCATATTCGAAGCGCCCGCGCTTGCCGCCTATAACGGCAAAAACCGGCATCCCGTGGATATCAATGATGACGCGGCATTGGATGACCTGATCCGTAGCCGCGCCGACACCGTTTATCACCCCGTGGGCACATGTCGTATGGGGCCAAATGATAGCGACGCTGTTGACCCGCGCCTGAAATATCGCGGTATTGACGGCCTATATGTCGCCGATGCCAGCATCATGCCGCGCCTTGTTTCTGGAAACACCAATGCGCCCAGCATGATGATCGGCGAAAGATGTGCTGAATTTGTCCGGGCTGACTTGCAATAATCTTGCGTAAACGCGGCACTGCGGTTAACCGCGTGCCCGTTATGGCGATAAATAGAACAGAATATATCAGCACCCGCGGCAACGCGGACGCGCTCGATTTTGCAGGCGTCACCCTGACGGGTTTGGCAAGCGACGGGGGCCTGTATGTGCCCCGCCATTGGCCGCAATTTTCAACAGAAGAAATCACCGCGATGCGCGGGCTGTCTTATGTCGATCTTGCCGCGCGTGTCATGACACCGTTTACAGCAGGTGTATTGGATGAGGCCGAGCTCAAGGGCCTGTGCGCCACGGCTTATGGTTCTTTCGCCCATCAAGCCGTCGCCCCATTGGTGCAGTTGGATGGCCAGCATTGGCTACTTGAGCTTTTTCACGGCCCGACCTTGGCGTTCAAGGACGTTGCGCTGCAATTGCTTGGCCAGTTTTTCGAGCGCTTTCTTTCGGGTACGGACAAGAAACTGACCATCGTTGGAGCGACCTCGGGCGATACCGGGTCGGCCGCAATTGATGCCGTTGCCGGACGCGCACAAATCGAAATTTTCATGCTGCATCCGCACAACCGCGTGTCCGATGTACAACGGCGGCAGATGACAACCATCCTTGCGCCCAACGTCCATAACATCGCCATTGGCGGCAGCTTTGATGATGCCCAGGCGATGGTAAAGCGCATGTTCAACGACAAGGATGTAAATGGTCCGCTGACCTTATCCGCTGTCAATTCGATCAACTGGGCGCGCCTGATGGCGCAAGTGGTCTATTATTTTTATGCCGCGCTGCGGCTCGGTGGACCTGAACGCAAGGTCGCGTTCTCGGTGCCAACCGGAAATTTTGGCGATGTTTTTGCCGGCTATGTTGCGGCGCAAATGGGTCTTCCCATTGAGCGGCTGATTGTGGCCACGAACATCAACGACATTTTGCACCGTGCCTTGGCAAAGGGTGACTATTCAGTGCTTGGCGTAACCCCGACAGCATCGCCGTCGATGGATATTCAGGTGTCGAGCAATTTTGAACGCCTGCTTTTCGATTTGGAGGGCCGTGACGGCTCCACCACTGGCGCGCGCATGAAATGGTTCGAACAAATGGGCAAAATGATACTTTCGCCCGAAATGCGCAAAAAGGCGAATTTGCTCACCAGCGCGCGGACCGATGCCGAGCAGATGTCCGCCGCGATGCGCTGGGCTTATGGCGCGACTGACCAGATTATCGACCCGCACACCGCAATCGCGCTCCATGCCGCGCGCACCGCCGGTATCCGTTCCGATGTGCCAGTGGTAACATTGGCGACCGCCCATCCAGCCAAATTCCCGGATGCCGTGGAAGAGGCAACAGGCGTGCGTCCAGCTTTGCCCGCACGGGTGTCGCAATTGTTTGACCGCGAAGAACGCTTTGACGTTTTGCCCGGCACATATGATGCCGTGCGGGATTATGTGCTGGCGCGCGCCACACGCTGAACATGGAACAGGATTTCGTCACCCTCATCAGCGAACCACGCAGCGATTATACGCTGATCGATTCGGGCCATGGGCGTAAATATGAATCCTATGGCGACCGCCATTTTATCCGCCCCGAACCGCAAGCCATGTGGGCACCCGCGTTGGAAGAATGGCTGGCCGACGCGGAATTCGTTCCAGGATCAGACGATGATGGTGGCGGACGTTGGTACAACAACAAACCCGTTCCGACGGATGGTTGGCCACTGTCCTGGAATGACGAAGTGCGTTTTACGGCATCCTGCACACCGTTTCGTCATTTGGGCTTCTTTCCCGATATGGACCCCGTATGGCGGTGGATGCGCGGGCAATTAGCAGGCGTTGCCGACCCCATTGCTATGAACCTGTTTGGCTATACCGGCGTTGGCACCCTCGCTTTGTCCGCAGCCGGCGCGCAAATGGTCCATGTTGATGCGTCGAAGAAGTCCGTTGGCCAAGCGCGCGCCAATGCCGAAATGTCGGGTATGTCAGACCGCCCCATTCGCTGGATCGTCGACGACGCCGCGAAATTTGTTGCACGCGAAGTGCGCCGTGAAAAGCGCTATGACGGCATATTGCTGGACCCGCCCAAATATGGCCGTGGACCAGAAGGCGAAATATGGCGGCTTGAGGAAGACCTGCCCGAACTCATCGCCAATTGCCGTCAGTTGCTCGACGTGAATTCGAAATTTTTGTTTTTGACCGTTTACGCTGTACGCATGTCTGCGTTGGCACTGGGCGGACTATTGGAATCCCATTTTGCGGACCTTGGCGGCAAGGTTGAATTTGGCGAACTGGCGGTACGCGAACAAGGCCGGGGTACGCTTTTGCCTACGGCCATTTTCGCCCGCTGGTCGCGTTAAGGAGTAATATGAACGACAGTCTAATTCTCGAAGTGCATGACCTGGTCGTTCATGTCCTCACCGGCATTTACAGCCAGGAAACGCATTTGCCGCAGCCGCTGCGCATATCGATCAGCACGACGCTGGATATGGCACCACATTATGTGCCGGACACACCTCTGTCGGCGTCCAAAAACTATATGACGTTGAAAGAGGCCGCGACAAAATTGCCTGAGGGCGTGCACTTCACGCTGATCGAGGCGGTTGCCGATCATATCATGGATACTCTTTTTGCCGACGACCCGCGCATCAGCAACATCGTTGTCAAAATCGTTAAGCTGGCGATTGCCGAGGATAATGAGGCGATTGGCATAACAATGTCGCGAGGCCGCAAGTGACAACAGCGCCGCTTGCAATTGTAACAGGTGGCAAGCGTCGGCTGGGCGCAGAGATTGCGGCAAGGCTTGCGGGCGCTGGTTACGCCCTTGCTTTGGTGAGCCACATGGATGCGCCGCCAACTGATGCTTTGGCGGCGGCACTGGACGCCCATCAGAGCGCATGGCACGCTTTCACTTTTGACCTTAGCACCGGTAACCCAGCCGAGCTCATCGACGCAATCGCATCCCATTTTGGCCGAACACCGGATCTGCTGGTGAACAATGCGGCGATGTTCGGGCAGGATGATTGGCAGGCGATGACGCTTGAAACGCTGGAGGCGCATTTCAGGCTCAATATGTTTGCGCCACTCTTGCTGGCACAGGCTTTGGTCCGCGCCGCTGGCCCAACGAACCGGCCAGCTATTGTCAACATACTCGATCAACGTATCGCCAACCCGCATGGCGATCAGATAAGCTATACGTTATCAAAGCAAGCTCTGGCAGCATCGGTACGGTCCATGGCGGCATCATTCGCTGGGCGTGGCCGTTACAATGGCGTTGCACCGGGGCTGGTTATTTCAACCGATGATTACACCGCCGATCAAGAGGTGCGGTTGGCCGATATGATGCCCTTGGGCAAGCTGCCATCGCCCTCTGCTGTAGCGGACGCAGTGGTTTATCTCGCCCAAGCGCAGGATGTCACTGGACAGGTTATTTTTGTCGATGGCGGCGCGCATTTGAAAAGCTTCGATCGCGACTTCATGCATCTTTAGCGCACGCGCCAAACGCAGATGCCCTTGCCCATGGCTGGCAGTGGCACGAGCCAATCCGGCACCTTACCCTTTGCCATTCGTGCCCACAACCCGGCCGCGCCTTGCGACCGATAATTACGCAAGTGCACAAATAACTTGCTTATCAACAGCTGTTTGGCCATGGGTCTTCCAAGCGCATAAGGCGAGCGGACAGATCCGCCGCAGTTTTGGCAGCGTGAGGGCCCGACCAAAGGCTCCGCCAAACGAACAAGATGCGTAAGCTTAGAGGCTTCCCATATCACGCAGGGTTGTTTCCAACGGGTCGGCATGTGCTGCTCCCGAACACCTGCTGTTGCGCCTATGCGGTCCTGATGAAAGGACCCGCGTCATGGGCTGCGACGACTATTTTGAAAGTAAATATATGTCTTTTTTCCAAGACCTGGGCCTTGCCCAACCTATCCTAAAGGCGCTTGAGGCGGCGGGCTATAATACGCCGACCCCAATTCAGCAACAGGCGATACCCTCTTTGCTCGAGGGCCGTGATCTATGCGGTATCGCGCAGACCGGAACGGGCAAAACTGCTGCATTTGCGCTGCCGTCCCTCCATCATTTCGCCACCAAGCCAAAGGCGCGTCAGCAATATAGCTGCCGGATGCTTGTCTTGTCGCCCACACGTGAACTTGCGGCGCAGATCGCCGACAGTTTCCGCACTTATGGCAAATTCCTTGGCCTGAAAGTCGATTGCGTTTTTGGCGGCATGCCGATTTTCAGCCAGAAAAAGCGTCTTGCCACCGGCGTCGATATTCTTGTCGCTACACCTGGCCGCTTGATCGACCTTATTGAACAGCGCGCCGTGACGCTCAAGGATGTTGAAGTCTTCGTCCTTGATGAAGCCGACCAGATGATGGACCTTGGTTTCATCCACGCGCTAAAGCGTATTGACCAGTTGCTGCCAAAGCAGCGTCAGACATTGTTCTTTTCGGCAACTATGCCCAAGGCCATTGCTGAGCTGGGCAATCGCTTCCTCAACAATCCTGTGCGTGTTTCGGTCGCCCCCGCGGCAACCACAGCAGAGCGCGTCGAACAGTTTGTGACCTTTGTCGAACAACGCGAAAAGCAAACCTTGTTGACGCTTAAACTGCAAAGCGAAGAGATTGACCGGGCGTTGGTCTTCACCCGTACCAAGCATGGCGCCGACCGCGTCGTGCGTGGGCTTGCCGGCGCAGGCATTCAATCAGCAGCCATCCACGGCAACAAATCGCAGGGCCAGCGTACCGCTGCGCTGCAAGCGTTCCGCGATGGCAAGATCAAGATCCTTGTCGCAACGGATATTGCGGCGCGCGGCATTGACGTTCCCGGTGTCAGCCATGTGTTCAATTTCGAACTGCCAAATGTGCCTGAACAATATGTGCACCGCATTGGCCGCACCGCACGTGCGGGTCGTGAAGGCGTCGCTATGAGCTTCGTTGCGGGCGATGAGCGTGGCTATATGAAAGACATCGAGCGTCTGACTGGCATCCGCGCCATGACGCTTGGCCTTCCAGAAGGCTTCCGTGCAGCAGTTGCAGCGTTGCCACCCCCCGTTGCGGATAAGAAGCCACAACAGGCACGCGGCGGTCGCGGTGGTGGTCAGTCAGGTGGCGGACGCACCAATTATGCCGGCAAAAAGCTTGGCGGCAATAATGGCGGCACTGGTTTAAATGGTGAAAGCCGTAATCGCACGCACGCCCCACAAGGCGGCTGGCAACCAGCGATTGGTCCGCGCGACGGCAGCCGCGAAGGTGGCCGTGATGCACGTCCACGCAGCGACAATGCGCCGGCTGGCGATCGTCGTCCAACCGCCGACCGCGCCTTTGCCGCACGCAGCGAAAACCGCCGCGATCCTGGCGCACCTGCCCGCAATTACGGCCCCAAAAAGGGTGGTAATGGCAACTATAAGGGCACGGTAAAGCGGGCTGGGTAAAATTCGGAATTAGCTAAAGGCCGTCATGCTGCACCAAGTTCGCCATGACGGCCTTTGGCACATTAATGCCTAAAATGCCGCATGCCGGTGAAGACCATGGCGAGGCCAGCTTCATCGGCGGCAGCAATTACTTCGTCATCACGCATGGAACCGCCGGGCTGAATGACCGCCGTTGCCCCCGCTTCTGCTGCTGCGATTAAGCCGTCGGCAAAGGGGAAGAAAGCGTCTGAAGCTACGGCTGAACCGACCGTGCGCGGCTGTGCCCAACCATAAGTTTCTGCGGCTTCTTTTGCTTTAATCGTGGCTATCCGCGCGCTGTCTCGCCGGTTCATTTGGCCTGCACCAATGCCTGCGGTGGCACCATCCCTGGCATAGACAATCGCATTGGACTTCACATGCTTGGCGATCGTCCATGCAAAGCGGCAGTCCGCCAGTTCCTGCGCGCTTGGGCGCCGCTTTGTAACGACGGTAAATGCACTGTCGGCAACATGACCATTGTCCCGTGACTGCACGAGTAACCCGCCGGTAATCGGCTTGATCGATAAACCACTGCGCTTCGGATCGGGCAACTCCCCTGTCAGCAGCAACCGCAAATTCTTCTTCTTGGCAAAAACGGCCTTTGCCGCATCATCCGCGGATGGAGCGGCTACGACCTCGGTAAATATCTCGGTAATCGCTTCTGCCGTCGCCGCATCCAACGGGCGGTTCACAGCAACGATACCGCCAAAGGCCGAGACGCTGTCGCATTCAAGCGCCGCGCGATAGGCGTCGATTAAGGTGTCGCCCGTTGCCACACCGCAAGGGTTGGCATGCTTGACGATAACGACAGTGGGGGGGCCATCGCGAAACTCGGCGACCAGCTCAAGCGCGGCATCCGCGTCGTTATAATTATTATACGATAGCTTTTTGCCCTGTACTTGCTCGGCTTGCGCGATGCCGGCGATATGCGGCCCGACAGGCACATAAAGCGCCGCACGTTGATGGGGATTTTCGCCATAGCGCAACTCCGTCACGCGATTGCCATTGACGGCGAGCATATCCGGGAACACCTGTTGTTGGTCCGCAAAAGCAAACCACTGGCTGATCATACTGTCATAGGCAGCCGTTGCAGAATAGGCCTTTGCCGCGCAATTGCGGCGGAAGGCATAGCTTGTCTTGCCGTCGCTTTCCTCAAGCTCAGCAATCAAGTCATCATAATCTGCCGGATCGGTGAGGATCGTCACAAAGGCGTGGTTTTTCGCGGCGCTGCGCACCATCGATGGCCCGCCAATGTCGATATTCTCGATGATTTCATCGTGCGATGCGCCTTTGGCCACTGTCTGCGAAAAAGGATAGAGATTGACCACGGCCAGGTCGATTGCGCCGATGTTATGCGCGGCCATCGCGGCGGCATGTTCCGGATTGTCGCGCACCGCCAGCAGGCCGCCATGCACCATCGGATGCAATGTCTTAACGCGTCCGTCCATCATTTCGGGAAAGCCCGTGAGCTCGCTAATTTCCCTGACCGTCAAACCCGCCGCACGCAGCGTTTTGGCGGTGCCACCTGTGGATACCAATTCCACATGACGCGCAGCCAACGCGTGGCCAAGCTCAACCAACCCAGCCTTGTCGGACACCGACAATAGGGCCCGTTTAATCACGACGTCTTGCATATATCTATCCTAAATGGAGCATTTGCCAGCTTATATGGAGGCCGCCTTTACCTGTGTCGGCAGCAATCACAAGTTGGCGGGTGGGGTGGGGGCGGCCGTTTTGATCCACCCACAGGCTGTCATCGAGGGTCAATATACCGCCCGAGGTGAGAAATACCCAGTTACTGCCATCGGCCATGCGCAGCAGAGCGGTCTGTGGTTTATCCGACGGCACAATTTCAATATCAGGTCCAAGGTGAAAACGAACAGCTACAGCGACATTGTCCTTAGGCTTCGCCTGCGGCAACAGCGTATCTTCACCGCGCAGTTCCATGCCATCGGAACGCAGGGTGAGCACGCGCGAATGATTATATCCAAAGCTTTTGGCGTAGCCGTCATGGCTTGCCTGAATCCGCGTTGCCTGTTCAATGTCGCGGCGCTCAAGCTCGACCTCTGCAACGCCCTTGCCAAGATGCCCGCCTACCAAGATCGCGGTCGAATTGGTATCATTCAGGCATAAGGTGGAATGCGCTGCAGTCGTCCGAAGCCCCCGCGCCAACGCCGCGGGTATCATCGCCCCGACGAGAGCCGCTCCCCCGCAATTCACAATGATCCGCTGCGCGCCATGCGAAAGTTCGAAAGCGAGGGTCGAGGCACAACCCGACGCAGACTGGCGCGCGAGCGGTGGTGGCCCTGCGTCCAGCAACAGCACAGATTTGCCCGCCAACACGCGCTGATATCCCCAATCAAGCGCTTGCCTATGCGGCCGCGCGCGCACTTCGCTGGCGGCAACCAGCGCTTCGATGCGGTCCGCTGCTATATGTGCAGACCCCTGCCAAGCGCCAAGACCGCCGTCGGCATGCGTCAGGCCAAGCAAGGCGGGCACCGCGCGTCCCAATGCGTCTAAAAGAAAATCGGGGGCCAATTCGCCTTGCGCGACATAGCATTTCTTTAGCAGGCTCAACAGGCCGATGAGCTCCATCAACTGGATGGGCGAACGCGACACGACACCGCCATCGGGGAATATTGTTGCCCGCAACGAGTCTGCTAGCCCGTTCTCACCCACTGCGCGGCGGATTTTGCCTTCGGGCAAAAGCAGCGATGCAGCAACAACCCCTGCCCAGCCGACTGTTTTGGCAAAGTGACTTTGCGCCCTTGGGGCGGATTGGTCCAAATGGCGAGCAACACGCGCGAAATGGTTGATAACGCGTGCGCGGTAAATGGGTTCATTGCTACTGAGCAAATAGGGCGATCCCGCCGCCATGTTCAAAAGCCGCCAAGCGCAATTGTCGACCCGCCATGCTGGCTCGCGCGTCTTCATGCTATTGGCCAGCAACCACGCATCCGCAATCTGTGCCGCAACTGGCGCACCTTCACCCCTGTTTGTCACAGCCGCCAGATCCCGCAACCAATCAAAGCGGTGAATATAATCGGTCAGCGATGGCTGCAGATTGAGCTTGTCATAATCCAGATCACAAAATGCTTGCTCAAAGCCCTGATAGTGGAACTTGCCAATGCGCAAAGACTGACCGCGGGCAGGATTTCCCTCCAACGGGTCCTGCGGCACTGCGAGCAAGCGCTGCGGCACCTTGCCTCTTAACCGCCCGCTGTGCAGCGGCGTACGCCATGTCAATTTGTAGAATTGGAGAGAAAGGCGTTCGAGAATATTTTGGCCCGCGCCTGTGGGCCTGACGATTAGGGCCGTCTGCCGTTGATCCGTGCCGTCCTCAAACGCGCCGGTCATTCACCCCTCAGCGCCCGGATATTGGCCGCATAATGGTCCGCACCGCCCTTAAACGTTGCCGTGCCCGCCACCAACGTGTCCGCGCCCGCCGAAATAGCAAGTGGAGCAGTGTCGGTGGTAATACCGCCATCGACCTCAAGCCGGATGTCGCGGCCAGTCTTGTCGATCATTTTGCGGATGGCTTCTATCTTGCGCAGCTGGCTGGAAATAAAGCTCTGCCCACCAAAACCGGGGTTCACGCTCATCACCAGAATGAGATCAACGTCATCGATCAGATAATCCAGCATCTTTGCTGGCGTATGTGGATTAAGCACGATGCCCGCCATTTTGCCAAGTGACTTGATCAACTGCACCGTGCGATGCGGATGCGGTCCCGCCTCTGGGTGGAACGATATGATATCGGCTCCTGCATCGGCAAAATCCTGAACATATTGGTCCACCGGCGATATCATCAAATGTACGTCGAACGACTTGGCGCTATGCGGACGCAGCGCTTTTACGACGGCGGGGCCAATGGTGATATTTGGGACAAAATGCCCATCCATGACATCCACATGGATCCAGTCACAACCAGCCGCGTCAATCGCGCGCACTTCCTCACCCAGCCGTGCAAAGTCAGCTGACAAAATCGATGGCGCAATGCGGACGGCGCTAGTCATACAAGGCGCTTAGACGCTGGGCCCCGTGCGGGCAAGGCAGCGCGGCGCGTTATACACAGCTTATCACTGGCTAATGCGCGGCTCACGGCGATAAATGAACAGGTCGCCGACAACGTCATGCGGCTCGGCAAATTTGGTGACGCCAAGCTTACCCGCGACATTGTGCGAGGCGGTGTTGCCCGTATCGATAATGTAACGAATTTCACCCAGCGCTTGCGCATCGGCCCAATCCAAGATTGCCGTCATCGCCTCTGTGGCATAGCCCTTGCCCCAGGCATCGGGCGTGAGAGCCCAGCCCGCCTCAGGAACGTTTTCCAGCTCAGCGATGCCGCGTTCAAATTGCGCGAGCCCGCCATTGCCGACAAAGTGCCCGCTTTCCCGTTCCACAAATGACCAATAGCCATAGCCAAAAAGCGACCATAGACCGATACCCTGGAGCATTTTGCCCCAACTGACATTACGGCTGCGCAGTTCGCCGCCGATAAACGCAGTCATGCTCGGGTCGGCCCATGCGGCTGCGTAGTCTTCCCAATGCGCGCGCGACATAGGTTCGATGGAAAGCCGCTGTGTGGTGAGCGTTGGCGCGGTCATGGGGCCCTTATCCAGCGTGCGTGAAACGCGCCACAAAGAAGCCATCTAGACCGCCCAGTTCAGCCAGCATTGGTGGGATGGTGCGGACATGTCCATCTGCGTTTGCGACCACGCCGACGGGCAATTCGTCTGCGGTCACGGGTTGCGTTTTATATTCCGGATGCCGCGCCAGAAACGCCTCGGCCTGTGCCTCACCCTCATGCGGTTCCAGCGAGCAGGTCGCAAAAACCAAAGTGCCGCCGGGTTTCACCCATCCGGACGCGCGGTCCAACATCGCGCTTTGGATCGCGGCGAGATTGTTGATCGCTTTCAGGTCGATACGCTGCAACACATCAGGGTGCCGCCGCATCGTACCCGTGGCGCTGCAAGGCGCATCGAGCAAAATCGCGTCAAACAAATGCGCCGGTTTCCAGTCCATCACATCGGCGTTGACGCGTTCCGCATTTAACTGTGTGCGTTCCAGATTGGACATCAAACGGTCCATACGCCGCGCACTGTTGTCCAATGCCGTGACGGCAAAGCCAGCGGCTGAAAGCTGCATGGTTTTACCACCGGGCGCCGCGCATAAATCCAACGCACGCTTACCAGTGCCATCGCCCAAAAGCCGCGCGGGCAGGCTGGCCGCGAGATCCTGAACCCACCATGCACCTTCATCATAGCCGTCAAGCTCCTCCACCGCGGTTCCGCGCGGCAGCCGGATATGGCCGGGCATCAGGCTCACCCCACTTAACCTCTCTGCCCAAGCGTCTGTCGCCGCTGGTTCCCGCAAGGCAAGGTCAAGTGGCGGTGGTTCGGACAAGGCCTTTTGCGCGCCAGCGACCATGTCGTCACCCCATGCGGGGTGCCAGCGCATCATCACCGCCTCAGGCAATGACGGGAGTTCGGGTAACGCAACTTCAGCGCGTAGAAGCGACCCCAGAACGCCATGCACCAGCCGCCTTGGCCCGCCATCGACCAAAGGCAGCGCCGTAGCAATGGCCGCATGGGCGGGCGTGCCAAGGCGCAAAATCTGGGCCAGCGCAAAGCGGAGCACCATCCGTGCTTTGGAATCATCGGGCAGCGCTTGCTTGGTCTTGCTGTCGATCAAAATGTCGAGATCAACCGCCCAGCGCAAAGTTTCCTGCGCAATCGCGATCGCCAGCGCACGATCAGGCGGCGAGAGGCCCTTGGTCGCGTTAGCGGTGGCTTGGTCCATCGGGGTGCCCATACGCATCACGGTATCAAGCAGGCGCAGG
>CALGEE010000171.1 GCA_937881525.1 uncultured Sphingomonadales bacterium
CCCACCCCTCTGGTTCCGGAAGCCGGTACATCTTAATATGGGCACGAAACCATAAGCGCGCGGGCGTTGCGCGCTAAACTTAGCGCATCTTGCGCACGGCCTGACGTTCTTCCATTGAAATGCTGTCGTCTTGATTGGCATCTGCCTTACTAAAGCGAGCGTCAATCGCAGCGCGAAATTCTGCTTGTGACACAGCCTTGTCCCCATTGATATCGGCGCGTGCCATCATGACCATGGCGCCCAAACGGGGAGGTTGGCGGCCTTCACGCATACCCGCCCCAATGCGTTTCATTCGCTTTTTGCGTCGGTCTGCACGTCGCTCTGCGCCTGCTTCATGTATGGCCATAAACTCACTTTGACTAATCGAGCCGTCACCATTGCTATCCATCTTCGCGAAATGCTTTGCCATCATGGCGGTCCGGTCGGCTGCGTTTAATGTGCCGTCGCCATTTACGTCTATCTTGGCAAAGCGCGCATCTGCTGCTGCTATGGCTTCTGCCTTGGTGACAATGCGATTCCGGTCTGCATCGGCTTTAACCGGTGCCGCATGCAGCACCCCTGCGGAAGAAACAGAAAGGATCATTAGGCCAGCATAGACTGAGAGTTTATTCATCGTTATAGCTCCTTGTTATCGTCTGCATATTCGAATATAACAGAGATGTAATTCGCGCCTTCTTGACAAGACAATGGCTGCGTTGTCGCAAACTATATTAGTTTAGCGGTGCCGATAATGAGATGAAATCAAGAAAAGTTGGAGCGGGTAAGGGGAATCGAACCCCTCTAGCTAGCTTGGAAGGCTAGTGCATTACCACTATGCTATACCCGCGACGGACCAAAGGGCCGTTGGAAGCGCAGCTATTGCCATTATCCGGCGCAAGCGTCAACGCCCTCATTTGCAAAAGAAAGGGCCGCAAAAGCGGCCCTGTCCATTGTCTGTTAGATAGCATCAATGCTTCTTGTCGGCCCAAATGGTCCGATAAGACATAAACGCCAATATGGTAAAGATGAAGAGGAAGCCAAGAGCAGCCCAACCCGCGCTCTTGCGGTTTTCCATCTTCGGTTCAGCGGTCCAAGTTAGGAAAGCCGAGACGTCTTTCGCCATCTGCGCTCTGGTTGCCTTGGTACCATCATCATAGCTGACCAAATCGTCAGATGCGATTGGGTTAGCCATTGCGATGTTCAAATTTGCGAACCATGGGTTGAAGTGCAGACCGGCAGACGTCGAGGCTTCAGGGAATTCCTTCAGCAGCTCTTTGCCTTCTTCATTCTTGTAGCCAGCTTGATCACGGTAGCCCATCAACAAGGAATATACATAGGCCGTGCCATCAGCACGCGCCTTTGTGATCAGCGAAAGATCGGGTGGAAGCGCATTGTTGTTGGCCGCACGTGCCGCAACTTCATTCGCAAATGGCGAAGGAATTTTATCGGCAGGAATGGCAGGGCGCGACGCCGCTTCACCCGTTTCAGGATTGATGCTTGGTACTTCGGTCTTCCAATCCTTGGCCAGTGCCTTCACTTGTTCCTCGTTGTAACCCAATGCCGCGAAATCACGGAAGGCAACAAGATTTAGGCTGTGGCACGCAGCGCAGACTTCGGAGTATACCTTCAATCCACGTTGCAATTGACCACGGTCAAATTTTCCGAACGGACCGTCATGCGCAAAGCTGACGGCAAGCGGCTTTTCATAAAACTCATACTCGGCCGACGATTGTGCAGGCTCCTGAATGGCCTTGATAACGGTGTCCCCAAGGCCGAGCAAAAGCATGCCGCTGAAAAACAGGCCTACTAAAAAAGCACCTAAACGAACCATGATACTTCTTCCCCTGTTTTACGCAGCCGCTGTAAGCGGTTTGCCGGTCACGGCTTCGGTGATTGAGTTTGGCAACGCAAGTGGCCGTTCAATGCGCGAAACGATTGGCAAGATGATCAAGAAGTGGATGAAATAATAAGCCGCTGCGATTTGGCTTAGAATGACCCACTGCGTGTAAGGTGGTTGTGCACCGCAATAGGTCAATAGGACCAAGCATGGGATCAGGCCAAACCAGAAGAACTTTCGGAACAGCGGACGATAATGGCCCGAACGCACTGGTGAAGTGTCCAACCAAGGCAGGAAGAACAGCAGCAGGATCGAACCAAACATCGCAAGCACTCCCATCAACTTCGCTTCAATGATGATGATGCCAGTTAACGGGATACCAAAGTCTACGGTAAACGCCTTCAAAATTGCGTAGAATGGCAAGAAATACCATTCGGGCACAATATGTGCTGGCGTTGAAAGCGGGTTCGCCGGGATATAGTTATCCGGGTGACCCAATATATTTGGCGCAAAGAAAGTCACTGCAACGAAGAAGATGAGGAAGATCCCAAGTCCAAAGCCGTCTTTTGCGGTATAATAAGGGTGGAATGGAACCGTGTCCTGTTCGCCCTTGATGCTGACACCTGTCGGGTTCGATGAGCCCGGAATGTGCAATGCCCAAACGTGTAAGATGATGACCCCTGCAATAAGGAATGACGTCAAATAGTGCAGCGAGAAGAAGCGGTTCAGCACAGCTTGATCAGGCGCAAACCCACCCAATATCCATTGGCGCAATGGCTCGCCTACCAATGGAATGGCTGAGAAGAAGCCAGTGATAACCTGCGCACCCCAGAAGCTCATTTGGCCCCATGGGAGAACATAACCCATGAATGCGGTCGCCATCATCAGCAAGAAAATGGTAAGACCAAGCAGCCAGATCATTTCACGCGGCGCCTTATACGACCCATAGAAAAGTCCGCGGAAAATGTGGATATATACGACGATGAAGAAGAAGCTCGCGCCGTTCATATGTGCGTAGCGGATGAACCAGCCAGAGTTGACGTCGCGCATGATATGCTCGACGCTGTTGAACGCACCATCGATGCTTGCATAATAATGCATGGCAAGGACGACACCGGTTACAATCTGGATAACCAAAGCGACGCCGGCAAGGACGCCGAAGTTCCAGAAATAATTGAGGTTGCGCGGAACTGGATATCCGGCGCCAACGGCATTATATACCAAGCGCGGCAAGGGCAGGCGTTCATCGACCCACTTACTTACTGTGCCTTGCGGCTTATATTCTTGTGCCCAAGGGAAGCTCATTACGTTCTAGCTCCTTAACCGATTTTTACGACTGTGTCAGAAATGAATGCGAATTCCGGAACGACGAGGTTCGTCGGGGCTGGGCCCTTCCGGATACGTGCGGCGGAGTCGTAATGCGAACCATGGCAAGGGCAGAAATAGCCGCCATATTCGCCTTTAACTTCACCAGCGGCGGCACCCAAAGGCACGCAGCCCAAATGGGTGCAGACGCCAAGGGTGATGAGCCAGTTTTCTTTGCCCGGTTTCGTTCGGTCGGCAAGCGATTGGGGATCGCGCAATGCGCCGACATCGACCTTATTGGCGTCTTCGACTTCGGCAGGCGTCAAATTGCGGATGAAGACTGGCTGCTTGCGCCAGCTGGTCTTGATCGACTGGCCGGACTGAATGGCGGTTACGTCGACTTCGATAGAGGCCAAGGCCAGCACGTCAGCGCTTGCGCTCATCTGCGATACAAGAGGCATTGCTACGGCGACTGCGCCGACGCCTGCGAAGCTGACGGTGGCGATATGGATGAAGTCGCGGCGGCGGACGCCGGGCGCCTGATCGTTGTTTTCAATGCGTATATCTTGTGCCGGAACATCGCCCGTAGTCGCTTTATCCGTTTTCAAATCGGCTACAGCGGCACTCTTTGGCGCTTTCACCGGTTTTTTCTCGGAGCCTTTTGTTTTTTTGACTGTCGACATAACCTGCCTTTATTTTCATCGCGGAGCCGAACCCCGCCATACCGACGAAAGCCCTTCACTCCCACCGCGTCCACCAAAGGGCGCACGATAGGGGCTATTCCGCGGCCACATAGACGTCTTTCAAATCATTTGCCAACAGGCAATTTGGTTACCAATGTGGCAAACGACGCCAGCTTGGTTGCATTTTGCGAAACCAGCGGAAATTAGGCGCTAACACTTGCTACCGACAACATGTTACGACTAAAGGGCGCAAAAATTATTCTATCATTATTGGAGTACGCCCCATGGCGACGAATTGGACGCCTGAAAGCTGGAGAGACGCAACGGGCATTCACATGCCTGCGTACAAGGATGCTGCCGCGTTATCGGCCACGGAAAACACGCTGCGTAATTATCCGCCGCTGGTTTTTGCAGGCGAAGCGCGCAACCTCACGGCCGATCTTGCGAAAGTAGCGGAAGGTAAAGCGTTTCTGCTTCAAGGCGGCGACTGCGCCGAGAGCTTTGCCGAGTTCCACCCCGACAATATTCGCGACACCTTCCGCGTTATCTTGCAAATGGCAGTCGTGCTAACCTTTGCTGGTAAGCTTCCCGTGGTGAAGCTTGGTCGGATGGCAGGTCAATTCGCCAAGCCGCGCTCCACGCCGACTGAAACGATCAATGGCGTTGAGCTGCCGAGCTATTTTGGCGACATTATCAATGATATTGAATTCGTTGCCGAAGGTCGGGAGCCCGACCCAGCGCGCATGGTCCGCGCTTATAGTCAGGCTGCGTCGACGCTTAATCTGCTGCGCGCCTTTTCCAATGGCGGCTATGCCAATCTGCAGCAGGTCAATGCCTGGACGCATGATTATATGGGCCGGTCTCCATGGGCGCAGAAATACAAAGAAACGGCTGATCGTATCAGCGAGGCTTTGGCCTTTATGGAGGCGTGTGGCATCACGCCAGAGACCGTGCCGCAAATTAAGGGTACCAGTTTCTACACCAGCCATGAAGCTTTGTTGCTGCCTTATGAGCAGGCAATGACGCGACAGGACAGCCTGACCGGTGGATGGTATGACACATCCGCGCACTTCCTATGGATTGGGGATCGTACCCGGTTCGAAGGGTCGGCGCATGTCGAATTCCTGCGCGGTATCGGTAACCCGATTGGAATTAAGTGCGGGCCAAGTCTTGAGCCCGATGCCTTGCTGCGCATGCTTGACACCGTGAACCCCACGCGTGCGGCAGGTCGCGTGACACTGATCTCACGTTATGGCTATGATAAGGTTGAGAACGGGTTGCCGACATTGGTGCGCGCTGTGCGGCGTGAAGGCCATCCCGTCATTTGGTCTTGCGACCCGATGCACGGGAACGTGGTAAAATCCGCCAGCGGTTACAAGACGCGGCCGTTTGAACGCATCTTGGCTGAGGTTCGGGGGTTCTTCGCTGTGCATCGTGCCGAAGGTAGTTTCGGTGGCGGCATCCATATCGAAATGACGGGCCAGAATGTTACCGAGTGTACGGGTGGCGCGGTCGATGTGACCGACGAAGGCTTGGCTGACCGGTACCACACGCACTGCGATCCACGGTTGAACGCAGCACAGTCACTTGAACTGGCTTTCCTGCTGGCTGAAATGCTGAACCAGGAAATGACCGAGCGCGCCAAAAAGGCAACCTAGGCCAGGCCCGCCTTTTAGCACCTCCAGCGTCTTATGTTTTAAGACACTCAAGTCGGTATCCATAATCGAAAACCTTTCTGAAGCTGCAAGTCCAGCTTCGAACGGACGCGCGACACGTGCATATCCAGCGTGCGTGATGCCATACTTTCCGGAGTTCTCCAGATCGTTTTGATGATATTTTTGCGGGATAATGTGCGATTGGCGTTTTTGAAGAACATCTCGGCAAGCTCAAATTCTTTAGCGGTCAGGAGAATGGTCTTTCCATGCAAGGTCACGCTCTGATCGAGCCTGTTCATCAGGTAGAGTCCGCAGCTCACCTCGGTATCAAAGGCGCCAGTTGGGGCACTTTTGTGT
>CALGEE010000172.1 GCA_937881525.1 uncultured Sphingomonadales bacterium
TTCATCGGGGTATTTGGTGCGTGCATAGTTACGATTTGGCAATCTTTCTTAGTTAATACTGCTCCGTTGACCAGTGAAACTTTCGCTTACTTGACCCTTTGTGGCTTGGCAATTGCGCTGTTGGTGTCGATTTATACCGACATCCGATATCGGTTGATTTACAACACAATGACGCTTGGCATTGCACTTTCCGCGCCGTTGTTTTGATTGGCGACAGGCCGCCCTATTGGGTTGTACAAATGGTCTGTTCGATGGCGCCAAATATGCTGTGGCCAGCGTCGTCGAGCACTTCAATACGCAAGATGTCGCCATTTTTCAGGAATGGCGTTGCCATCTCGCCAGTCTGTATTTTCTCAACCATGCGCACTTCGGCCAAGCAGCTATAGCCAAGGCCACCATCGGCAATGGGTTTGCCGGGACCGCCGTCGGCATCGCGGTTAGACACTGTCCCCGATCCAATGATAGACCCTGCCCCGACATTGCGGGTCTTGGCGAGATGCGAGATCAATGTGCCAAAATCAAAGGTGCAATCATCCGACGCAACCGCCCTGCCAAATGGCGCGCCGTTAAGGTCAACATGCAACGTCCGGTACAATTTGCCATGCTGCCAATAATCCCCAAGGCTGTCGGGCGTGACGAATACCGGAGACAAAGTGCTTGCAGGCTTTGACTGGACAAAGCCAAAGCCCTTTTCCAACTCGGCGGGGATAAGGTTGCGCAAGGACACATCGTTCACGAGCCCAATCAGACGGACGTAAGACAAGGCGTCGGCGGCGGATGTTCCCATTGGCACATCACCCGTCAGGACAACAATCTCCGCCTCAAAGTCGCAGCCCCAATTTGCGTCCGCTAAAGGAATGTCGTCACGCGCGCCCATGAATGCGTCGGAACCGCCCTGATATATTAACGGGTCATGCCAGAAGCTTTCGGGCAGCACTGCACCGCGTGCCTTGCGGACCAAATCCACATGGTTCACATATGCCGAACCGTCCGCCCACTGATAGGCGCGCGGAAGGGGCGCCGCCGCATCATGTTCGTGGAAACGTTCGCGCGGGATAACGGTATGTTCCAGGTCAGTCGCCAGTGCTTGCAGGCGGGGCGCTACATCGTCCCAATCATCAAGCGCTGCCTGCATAGTTGGAACAATATGCGCTGCGTCCGCATACCAAGCGAGATTGTCCGACACGACAACCAGATGTCCGTCACGGCCGGACTTCAATGATGCAAGTTTCATAATCAATCTCCAGATTTGCCTCATTATGCAACCATATTGCAGTTGCGGCAACCGCGACTGTGTGTCTAGAATTGACCGCATGGGACGGGGGATTGGCAAAATGCGGTTGGCACAATTCGGCGCATTGGCACTTTCGCTGATTGTCAGCGGTTCTGCGTTCAGCCAGCAGCAGAGGTTCAACACGATAGAAGCCGCTAAAAATGGGTGGTTTGCGGAGCAAAGCCGGTCAGCGACATGGTATTTGTCACAGCATAAACGGCTCATCAATGCCATTACCGCATTGCAACCGCAACGGCCCGGTGTTGTGGATGCCTATGTTCTTTCCATTGGCCTCGATTCCGACCCTGTATTCACCCGGGAGTCTGCCGAAGCCGCCAATGTGTTGGCACGGCGCTATGGCGCGGCGGGTCGTACACTTCATCTTGCAGCAGGCGCAGACGACAAGGCCATAGGACCCGCGCAAGGGTCACCATCTAACCTTGCCATAGGTTTGGCAGCGATTGCCGCGAAGATGGATCCTAAGGAGGATGTGCTCATCCTGTTTGCCACTACCCATGGCGACCCAGTATCGGGCCTTGCCTATCGCGACGGGGAATATGCCGGGGGCATGATTGGGCCAAAGCGTCTGGCCAATTTGATTGATGGCGTAGGCATCAAACGCCGCATGGTGCTACTGTCAGCATGCTTTTCAGGGATTTTCCTTCCGCTGCTAACCAATGACCAAACCGTCATCGTCACCGCAGCATCATCGCAACGTACATCTTTTGGATGCGCGCCGGGCAATGACTGGACCTTTTTCGGCGATGCCTTGGTGAACAATGCTCTGCGCAAGCCACAGAAATTCGACGCCGCTGTGGGGGAAGCAACACGGTCGATCTCTGACTGGGAAGGCCAATTGAAACTTCCGCCATCCCGTCCGCAGGTTTTTGTAGGTGACAATGTGCGTGTCTGGCTTGATGCGTTGGAAGATAGGATGCCCAAAACCCCAACCGCCAAAGTTGGCCGTCCTGCGATTAGTTCGGACTAGCCGAGTTCAGTTACCCTTGCGCGTAATTGCGCAAGCATCGCCTCAAGCATCTTCGCCTCGCCGCGGCCCAATATTGTCTCAAGCTCGGCCTCTAAGCTAAGCGCCTCAGGTACAATCTGTTCATATAGATCGCGGCCCGCAGGCGTCAGCGCCAGATGGTGCGATCGCCCGTCCGCTGTATTTGGTACGCGGCTGATCAAGTCCCGTTCCTCCAGCGCCTTGCAGGCCCTGTTTACCGTAACCTTGTCCATAGCGGTGGCAGCAACCAATTGCCGCTGCGTGGCCACATCGCCTTCGCCCAACAGCGCCATGACCCGCCATTCGGGGACCTTAAGTGCAAATTTGCCCCGATAAGCCCGCGCGATCAGATCGCTCACGGCGTTCGACGTAATCGACAATTGGTAGGGAAGAAAGGCGCTGAGCCTCAGTTTCTTTCCAGACATCAGTCCGGCTTCACTTGATCAGGATGTGCAGCGACAAAGGCGGGTAACGCGGTAAGCGCGGCGTCAATCCGCATTAATTTGGGAAATCGCGCAAATGGCGTGTCGACCCTGCGCGCATTGGCCATTTGCGGCACAAGGCACACATCGGCCAGATTAGGCAGGTCACCGCCGAATAGACCCTCTTCGGGGGCCATAGCCTCCAAAGCGACAAAGCCTTCGATGATCCAGTGCCGATACCATGCGTCCACTGCCTCTTGCGATTGCCCCATCTGCTCCTTCAAATAGCGCAGGATGCGCAGATTATCGATGGGGTGGGTGTCAGCGGCAATAATCAACGCCTGCGCCACAGTTTTCGCCCGATCCGCCGGGTTTGATGACACCATTGCGGGGTCAGGATAATGGGCGTCGAGATAATCGATGATGGCAAGGCTCTGCGTCAGATCATGACCGTCAATCGACAGCATGGGCACGAAACCTTGCGGGTTGCGTGCAACATAATCGGGCGCCTTTTGTTCATTGTCCAACAGACTTGTCGGCACGCGCGTATAGGGCACATTTTTGAGGTTCAGTGCGATCCGCACGCGATAGCTGGCCGAGGAACGCCAATAGTCAAACAGGATAATGTCTTTCATGATCAACGCGATTAGCATGACACACACAAAAGGCAAAAGCATTGCGGCTTACCCCACAGCCGTTTATGTCGACCGTAAAATGATAGGAAGCCCAATGTATTTCAGGAAAAAATATTTGATTGCCGCATGTATTGTCACAGCTATCCCTACACAGGCGGCGGCACCGATATTCGGCCGCTGGATCACGCAAAGCAAGGATGGCGTGGTTGAGATTTACCAATGCGGCGCGGCATTGTGCGGTAAGCTTGCGAAATTTTTGGTTAATCCTCCTGCTGGTCCGGGCGCAAAGGACATTAACAATCGCGATAAGGCATTACGCAGCAGGACAATTTTGGGTCTGAATGTCCTGACTGGTTTCAAAGCCGATGGCGAACAATATAAGGGCCAAATTTACGATCCAAAGTCGGGCAAAACCTACCGCTCGATTGTCTACAAAGGCAAATCCGGCAATCTCGTAGTCAAGGGATGTATTGGACCTTTTTGTCAGGCCCAGACATGGACGCCGGCGGGTTGAACATCATTTTTGCTGATATGCGATAGAGGCGCATCTGAATTTGCAGTTGATCGGGGTTCTCGCGCCAATATCCCGATCCTTGCATCTCCTCCAATGACAGCCGAAGCAGTTCACGCGCCGCGATGATTTCGGCGCTGTTGCCTTTCTTTAACGCGGTTTGAAGCTGCGCACTGCGATGCTCCAGCTGGGCCTCTGCCATCACTGTCATCGTTTTCCCTTTTCCGGAGATTACGACCATCTGCCTGCAGAATTTAGATCCCGAACATTAGTTAAGCGCGCAATTTCCATCCTGAACGGAGTAGGAAATAACAGATAAGCCCAAGCGTGGTGTTCAACGCCAGTAGCAAAAACGCACCCAAAACAACGGGGCTGTCCGCACTGCCGATGAAGCCATAACGAAAACCCGATATGGCGTAGAAAAACGGATTAGCGTGGCTGATCGCTTGAAAGGTCGACGAAAGCTTATCGACCGAGTAGAAAGTACCGGACAAAAGTGCTGCTGGAGCAACAACAAAATTGCTCACCGCGGCGGCATGGTCAAACTTCTCCGCCCAGATGGATGTCAGGACGCCAATCAGCGCCAGCATCGTCGACCCCATCAAACCAAACCACAAAACCGCCCAAAAATGCGCAGGTGTTACATTGACGCCTGGCCAAATTGCCATGGCGAGCCAGATAGTCGCCCCGACCAGAAATGCCCGCGTCACCGATGCCCCGACAAGCCCCGCTAGCACTTCTGCATTAGACAAAGGCGGCATAAGATAATCAACAATCGTCCCCTGAACCTTGCCCACAAGCAACGAAAAGCTGGAGTTGGCAAAGGCGTTTTGCATCATGCCCATGATGATCAGGCCCGGCGCAATGAAATCCGCAAAGGAAACACCCAACACCGTTGGCTTAACCTTGCCAAGTGCGACGGTAAAGATGATGAGGTAGAGCAACGTCGTGATGGCAGGTGCCCACACGGTTTGCAGCTGCACCTTAAAAAAGCGGCGCACCTCTTTCATATATAAGGTTTGCAACCCGATCCAGTTTACATTCCGGATATGGCGTTCGCCATCAGGCAGTTGCACAACAGGGTGTGCATCCCTATCTTGGCCAAGAGCGCTTTTATGGTGGATAGTCATGGCGCAAACGACTATCGGCTTGCAGCGATAACCGCAAGGCGCAATTGCGCCGCATGCGCGGCATATACAACTAGCTATTGGAATCGAATTTATGTCCTGGACCGACGAGCGGATTGATCAATTAAAGGCGCTTTGGGACAAAGGCCTGACCGCGAGCCAGATTGCAGAGGCACTTGGTGGCGTGACCCGCAACGCAGTTATCGGCAAGGCACATCGCTTGGGCCTGAAATCGCGCCCTTCGCCTGTTAAGGCCAATGACGCCGACAAGAAAGCTGCGCCTAAAAAGGCTGCGCCTGCCGCGGTTCCAGCCAAAGCGCCCGCCGCTGCAGCACCTTCCCGTCCCCGCCCAGCAGCGCCGGTTGCGCCCGTGCGTGCGGATGACGATGCCGCAGAAGCGCCCGCACCGCGCGTTTCGTCGTCACCACGCATCGTGTCGATCGGACCCGGCGGTTTCATGCGTCAGGGCCCCGGCGATCAGCAGGCACCCATCCCGCCTGCCCCGCCACGCCGTCTTGTGCCTGCTAAGCCAAGTCCCGAAATGGCCGATAAAACCTCCTTGCTCGATTTGAACGACCGTATTTGCCGCTGGCCACTTGGCCACCCCGGTGAGGCGGATTTCCATTTCTGCGGTGTGCCTGTGAACCCTGGCTTTCCCTATTGCGTCGAACATTGCGGCCGTGCCTATCAGGCGCAGCTTCCGCGCGGTGTGCGTCGTCCTCCACCCCCCATGCCATTTGGCGGTCCACGGGTTCGTTAACACAGCGGCGAGATAAAGCGTGGATCATCCGTTTGCTGATCTCATCGGGTTGACTGTAGAACAACAAGGTAATGGTAGCAGCTCGCTTCTGCTGCCGGTTGATGACCGACATTTCAATCCGTGCGGCGTTGTGCATGGCGCTGTCATTTACGCGATGGCGGACACTGGCATGGGCGCGGCGCTCTATTCGACGCTTGATGCCGGATATGCCTGCGCTGCGGTTGACATCTCGATCAGCTATTTCCGGCCAGTCATGGAGGGCCAGTTGCCGTGCCAAACCGTTTTGGATAACAAGGGCCGAACGGTCGCCCATTTAACCGCCCGTATCACACAGAATGACAAGTTGATTGCGCAGGCGAGTGGCAATTTTGCAATTATGTCCATGCCTCCGGAAACACGCTGATCCGGTTTATTTCCACAGCCGAGTATGGTTCCGCTGTTGCGCCGCCGACTCTCCCGCGCCTATATCAGAACTATGACCGATGACCTGTTTGGCGGGAGCGCAGCCGCAACCGCCGCATCCAATGATTATACCGCTTCCGCGATTGAAGTGCTGGAGGGACTTGAGCCGGTTCGCCGTCGTCCCGGAATGTATATTGGCGGCATCGACGAACGGGCACTGCATCACCTTGCCTCAGAAGTACTCGACAACTCCATGGATGAGGCTGTGGCCGGCCATGCCAGCCGTATCGAGGTCCATCTGGGCGTTGGCAACCGACTAACCATCACCGACAATGGGCGTGGTATTCCCGTCGACCCCCATCCTAAATTCCCTGATAAATCCGCGCTTGAGGTCATATTGACCACATTGCACTCCGGCGGCAAATTCACAGACAAGGCCTATGCAACCTCAGGTGGTTTGCACGGCGTTGGTGTGTCGGTCGTCAATGCCCTATCGATCGACACTTTGGTAGAAGTGGCACGCAACAAGCAATTATATCGCCAACGCTTTGCCCAAGGGCATCCGGTGGGCAAGCTGGAGGAGCTGGGCCCGACCCCCAACCGGCGCGGTACGACGATTGCGTTTACCCCCGATCCCGAAATTTTTGGTGCGGACGCGAAGTTTAAGCCTGCGCGGCTGTTCCGTCTTGCGCGGTCAAAAGCCTATTTATTTGCGGGCGTCGAAATTCGTTGGCGCTGCGATGCGGAACTGGCCAGCGCAGATGTGCCTGCCGAAGCGGTGTTTCAATTCCCCGGCGGTCTGTCCGACCATTTGCGCGAGCAGCTTGGTACACGTGCATGCGCCACAACTGAATTCTTCGCCGGGACGCAGGATTTTCCGGATGCGCAAGGTCGCGTTGAATGGGCGATTTCATGGCCCTTGTATTCGGACGGTGCCTATAGCTGGTATTGCAACACCATCCCCACGCCCGATGGCGGTACGCATGAAGCGGGCGTGCGCGCTGCGCTTACGAAGGGATTGCGGGGCTTTGGCGAATTGATTGGCCAGAAAAAGGCAGCGCAGATTTCGGCAGAAGATATCTTCAACGAAGCCGAGTTGATGCTGTCGGTGTTCATCCGCAACCCGCAATTCCAAAGTCAGACCAAGGACCGGCTGACCTCGCCTGAGGCCACGCGGCTTGTCGAAAACGCCGTGCGTGACCATTTCGACCATTATCTTGCCGACAATATGGAGCGCGGCAAGGCATTGATGGGCTTCATCCTTGAGAAAGTAGACGACCGCCTGCGCAGGAAAGCGGAGCGCGAAGTGAAGCGCAAAACCGCAACATCAGGGCGCAAGGTCCGCTTACCCGGCAAGCTTACCGATTGTGCATCGGATGACCCCACCGGCACCGAATTGTTCATCGTCGAAGGCGACAGCGCAGGCGGCAGCGCCAAGCAAGCGCGCAACCGCAAGACGCAGGCGATTTTACCGATCCGGGGTAAAATCCTGAACGTTGCTTCTGCCACCGCCGAGAAGATCCGCGCGAACAATGAAATCGCTGATCTCCAACTCGCGCTTGGTTGTGGCATACGCAAGGACTGTAACCCCGACAATCTGCGCTATGAACGCATCATCATAATGACCGACGCCGATGTCGATGGCGCGCATATCGCGACCTTGTTGATGACATTCTTCTTCCAAGAAATGGCGGAAATCGTGAAAGCTGGGCATCTGTTTCTTGCGCGGCCACCGCTCTATCGCCTGACGCATGGCAGCCAAAGCGTTTACGCCGCCGACGACGCCCATCGCGCCGAATTGGAAGCGACAGTGTTCAAGGGCAAGAAGGTCGATGTTGGCCGCTTCAAGGGCTTGGGCGAAATGAACCCCAACCAGTTGAAAGAAACGACGATGGATCCGGCGACCCGATCGCTTATCCGCATCACTTTGCCGCATGAATATGAACGCCGCGCCATGGTGAACGATCTGGTCGACCGCCTGATGGGCAAAAATCCGGAGCACCGGTTCAACTTCATTCAGGAAAACGCAGCGCAATTGGATGAGGACACGATTGACGCCTAAAACGGAGGTAGTTTCTTACCCCGTCAATGCCTCAACCAGCGCCTTCACCTTTTTCTGTCGCCATTGCGGCAAGGGGGCGAGTAGCCAGTAAGCGTCATCGCTTTCCCGCGCATTGTCCGTAGCGCGGACTTTGCCGCTAGCCAAATCGGCCTCGGCAAGCAGAAGCGGAACGGTTGCCTTGCCCAACCCGATTGCGGCAGCCTCAATGGCCAGGCCAGCATCGGCGAGGCGCAAGGCCGCAACCCCATCGACTATAGGACAATTGGGCCAGCTGATTGGTGTTTCTGCCCCGCCCTCTGGCGCGGCAACGGTGACATACGCGCCCGCCGCAAGCCGGACGCCCTCATGTTCGCCGGGGCCCGTTGTCAGACGGATGGCAATGTCAAGATTGGCCTCGGTAAAGTCCACATCTTCGTCCGCAGCGACCAACGTGAATCGCGTGTCGGGGTTCGCCTTGCTAAAGATCGCGAGCCGCGCGGCCAGCCATTTGGCGGTAAAATCACGCGGTGCGGCGATGGTAAGCGCATTACACGATTGCCCCGCCTGCATCGCGCGAACCGATTCTTCGAACTGAAGGAACCCTGCGCGCAAGGCATCAAGGCCATTTGCAGCTTCGTCTGTGAGTTCAAGCCCCTTGGGGGTGCGGCGGAACAGGACAACGCCCAACATATCTTCAAGCGCGCGTATCTGTTGCCCTACGGCTGCTGGCGTCACGGCAAGCTCGTCCGCAGCCTTCGTAAAGCTTAAATGGCGGGCCGCTGCGTCCAGCACACGCAGACCGTTCAAGGGAAGATGCGTGCGCTTCATCGCTGCATGCTCATCGTGCCGTGGCCGGTGCCACCAGTGTGAAGCGCGGGATCTCCGCAAGGAACGTCGTACCGTCTTCACGCACGAAGCGATATTGCCCTTCCATCATGCCGCTGGGAGTCGGCAGCGGGCAGCCGGAGACATAATCATGGCTTGCACCAGGGAGAAGAAGTGGTTGTTCACCAAAAACGCCGTCGCCATCAACATGGCTTATCGTGCCGCGGCCATCGGTAATCCGCCAGTGCCGTGTCATCAATTGCACCGATTCTGCACCCCCATTCTCGATGCGGATATGGTAAGACCAGAACCAACGTCCTTGGGCTGGCGCGGATTGCTCCACTAAAAAATTCGGCGATACGCGTACGGTAATGCCATCGGTGGTGGCGCTGATCGCAAATAATGCGTCTAGGATGCTGGTCATAAACCAGCCGCCTTCAACGCCTTATCAAGGTCTTCGATTAAATCTGCAGGGTCTTCCAACCCGACATTGATGCGGATCAAACCTTCGCCAACGCCCATAGCTTCGCGGGCTTCGGGGCCCATGCCGTGGTGCGTCGATGACGCGGGGTGGCACATCAGGCTGCGTGCATCGCCAATGTTGTTCGAGATGTCGATCAATTCCAGCCCATTGAGCAAAGCGTGCGCTTGCTTGCGACCACCATCTACGGAAAACGCGAAAATTGGGCCGCAGGCCTTCATCTGCTGCATCGCGAGTGTATGTTGGGGATGGCTTTCAAGCCCAGGGTGCATGATGTGCGGCACCCGCGCCTCAAGGAATTTGCCGACCTTAAGCGCGTTCTCCGACTGCCGCATGGCGCGCAGTTCCAACGTCTCAAGCCCCTTATGCACCACCCAAGCGTTGAAGGGCGATAAATTGGGTCCCGTGTTGCGTTGAAACGGCAAAAGCACGTCATCGATCCATTGTTGCGAGCCGCACACTGCGCCGGCCAGAACGCGGCCCTGCCCGTCCATTAACTTCGTCGCGCTATAGGCAACAACGTCGGCGCCAAAATCCATCGGGCGCTGCAGCACGCTGGTGGCAAAGGCGTTGTCGACCACCGTGGTGATCCCATGTTCCTTCGCCAGTCCGCAGACATAGGCCATGTCGACAATATCCATCGTCGGGTTGGCAGGCGTTTCAAAGAAGAACACTTTCGTATTCGGCTGAATCGCCGCCTTCCACGCATCATTGTCGCGGCTGTCTATCGTGGTCGTGCTGATGCCCCATTTGGGAAGCAAATTGTCGGTCAGCCAACGGCATGAGCCAAAGGCGGCGCGCGCGGCGACAACATGGTCACCCATTTGCAACTGGCACAATAACGCCGTTGTCATGGCGGCCATGCCCGTGGCTTGCGCGCGGCAGGCTTCGGCCCCTTCCATCAGCGCAATGCGTTCTTCGAGCATCTGGACAGTCGGGTTTTGCAACCGCGAATAGGTCATGCCGTCTTGTTCACCCGCAAAGCGGGCCGCAACGGTTTCGGCGTCGTCATAGGTAAAGCCCGACGACAGGAACAACGCCTCAGACGTCTCGCCATGCTCGCTGCGCCATGTGCCGCCACGCACCGCTTTGGTGGCGGGTCGCCAATGCTTCGTAATTGCGCGATTCTGGCCTGTAGTTTTCTTCATGTGTTCCCTTTTCGTGGAGTGGGGAGCTCAGGTCAAGGCAGCAAGAACGGCATCACCCATTTCGCGGGTTGAGTGGCTGCCGCCAAGGTCAGGCGAACGTGCACCAGCGGCAAGTGCCTTTGCCACAGCAGCTTCAATACGGTCGGCATGCTTTGGCAGGCCAAGCGAGTATCGCAGCATCATCGCGGCGGACAATATGGTCGCGAGCGGGTTGGCCTTGCCCTGCCCCGCGATATCGGGCGCGCTGCCGTGAATAGGCTCATACAGACCCTTTTGCGCGGCATCCAAGGACGCGCTGGGTAACATTCCTATGGAGCCAGCGCACATGCTTGCCTGATCGGACAAGATGTCGCCGAACAAATTGCCCGTGACGATGACATCAAACTGGCCAGGGTTGCGCACCAACTGCATCGCGCAATTGTCGACATACATATGGCTCAATGAGACTTCGGGATATTCGGTATGGGTTTCGATCACAACATCGCGCCACAATTGCGACGTCTCAAGCACATTGGCCTTGTCCACCGAGCAGAGTTTCTTGCCGCGCGCCATTGCGGTTTCAAAACCAACGCGGGCGATGCGACGTACCTCATCCTCATTATAGGACATGATGTCATAGCCTTCCCGCTTGCCATCGGGGGTTTTGCGCATCCCTTTGTCCCCAAAATAGACGTCGCCGTTCAATTCGCGGATGATGATCATGTCGATTTGTGTGGCCACCTCCGGCCGAAGCGCACTTGCGTCGGCAAGCTCGGGAAACAAGGTGGCTGGGCGCAGGTTGGCGAACAAGGACAGTTCCTTGCGCAAGCCCAAGATTGCCTGTTCAGGGCGCAGATGGCGTTCCAGCGCGTCGCAATCAGGGTCGCCCACGGCGCCAAACAAAATCGCATCGGCGCGCTTGGCGAGGGCCAGCGTGTCCGCAGGCAAAGGATGGCCAGTCGCCTTACAGGCCGCACCGCCGACAAGCGCTTCTTCAAACGTCAGCCCATCTATGCGCAACGCATCCAGCACGCGCTGTGCTTCGGTAATGACTTCGGGACCAATTCCGTCCCCGGGTAACAAGGCAATAAGCATAGACATAAGTATAAAACTTTCTTGTCATGCCGAACTCGTTTCAGCATCTTACTTTCAAAGCCGGAACAAGACCTTTAAACGGGTTCAGGGTTACAAGCCAAACTTTATCCCTCCCCTGCCAATAGCAGCGGGCTTATGCAACCGCCCTTTTCAACCGCTCCACCAAGCGTTCGCGCGCGGCCATTACGTCGGCACGGCGGTCGCCCAAGACATGCGCAACCAAACGTTTGCGCGTCTGCGCCATCATCGCCATGGGCGAGCTGTCGGTGTCATGGTCCTCGGCATAGCCAAGCTCGGCCAACAACAGCGTCTCATATTGGGCAACAACCCCGGCCCACACCCGTGCCGCAGGGGCAAGCTCAATTGCCGATAGCAGGCCGTCAATGGCGCTATGGACCCGCGGATAGGGGACACCTTCTGCCAATGTAGCCGCGGTTAGCGCCGTGACCCAGTCAATTGCCGCAATCGCCAGCGGCTCGCCCAATAAATGCGCGCGGCTGTGTAATGGTTCGGGCGTAAGGCGCGCCAATTGTCCCGCTATGCGGGTGCGCCATTCGCCCTTGATGACATTGCCGGGGATAAGGACAGGCCGCAACTGCCGGCCGCGCGCCCCTTGCACATAGCCAGCGAGCATGCCGTAGTCCGCCGTAAACGCCCGCACGATTGCGCCTGTTTCACCATGGTTGCGGACAGCGCAGATGATGGCAGATGCCGAAATATCCATGCGCCCTCATGCCAAGACTGCGGCGTGAGGGGAAGTTTTATCCTGCGTCCGCGTCGACTACGAATAACGTAACGTCCTGATATTTTTCCGCAGCCGGTTCGAACAAGGCGTCGATTGCAAAAGGTTGGTCTGTCAACTGGAGGTCGTTCAGCCCCGACAAATGAAACGCACCTAGCTTCTTCTCACGGCGAAGCTCACCATTTTTTTCCAGTATCACGGCATCCACGAACAAGGCGCTGTGCTTGGAATAGAGAACATGCGGGGCCAGCTTCATCGCCACATGATTGTACACCGCAATGACACATTTTTTGAGCGCGATAGCTTCAAGCAATAGCTGATTGTTTGTCATGCGGTGTCTTTATCGAACCCGCAGTGGGGCGCAATCAATATACTGTGCGGCGCGCCATATATTTATTGTGCTTTGGCATGCCCCGCAATCAGATCCACCATGCGTCCGACTTGCGACGGCGGCAAATCATGGGCCATTTCTGGGATAATCTCCAAACGCGCATTGGGCACGAGTCGTGCAATGTCTTCGCTTCCCTCTTTGGGGACAAGCGGGTCAGCGCCGCCATGCAATGCTAAGGTCGGCACATTGATGGTTTTCAGGCGGCTCACGCGGCTACCATCGGCCATGATCGCCAGCAACTGCCGCTTCATGCCGATGGGATAATAGCTTCGGTCAAACGCGCACGCAGCCATATCCTCAAACGCACTATTGGACCGTTTCTTATCGGCGTAGGAAATCGTTTCGAGAGACTCAGCGCCCAAGCGCACTGCCTGTTCGCGCGTTGGATTGGAGGGACGCGGCGCCATCAACCGCTTGCGTATATCGGCGCGCGGTCCTGGAAGGCCCGCCCGCCCGCTGGTGGACATGATGGACGTCATCGTCAATATCCGGTCCGGATGATGTGCCGCCATCAATTGCACGATCATGCCACCCATTGATGCACCAGCAATATGCGCCTTTTCTATGCCAAGCGCATCCAGCAAGGCAATGCCGTCGTGCATCATGTCCGTCAGCGTGTACGCTGCCCGCGTCGGCAAGCCAACGCGCGCCTTGACCATAGTCCAGATCAGATTGGGTGCGGGTGCTCCATCCATGCGTTGCGACAGACCAACATCGCGATTGTCATAATGAATGACGCGAAAGCCCTGCGCCACCAGCCCTTGAATCATATCCTCGGGCCACGCAATCATCTGCGTCCCAAGCCCCATGACGAGCAGGATCACTGGCGCATCGGCAGGTCCGCTTTCTTCATAATAGATATCGATAGTGTTCGCGCGGACGGTTGGCATATTTCTCTCCCTGTCGCGCTTTTGTAATCAGCCAATTCACAACTACAAGCGATAGTCATCCGTTGCTGTGATAGTAATCATATACCGTTTGCGCAACGGCCGCGGATACACCTGGCGTTTTTTGCAAGTCTTCAAGGCTGGCATTGCGCACCGCGCGGGCCGTGCCAAAATGCATCAGCAACGCCTTTTTGCGCGACGGGCCAATGCCCGGCACTTCATCAAGCGGGCTGACGGTAATGGCCTTGCTGCGCTTGGCACGGTGCGCGCCAATGGCAAAGCGGTGCGCCTCATCGCGCAATCGCTGCAAATAGAACATGACAGGCGCGTTGATGGGCAGCGTAAACTCGCGGCCATCGGGAAAGTGAAATGTTTCGCGACCGGCATGACGGTCGGGGCCCTTGGATATGCTGATAAAGGCAACATCCTCGACCCCCAATTCGCGTACGATCTGCATGACGGAGCTCATTTGCCCTTTGCCGCCGTCGATCAGGACGAGGTCGGGCCAGTTTTCGTCGCGTTCCTGATCGGCATCGTCCGCCATCAACCGGCCAAAGCGCCGCGCCATCACTTCGCGCATCATGGCGAAGTCATCACCCGGCGCTGTGTCGGGGTTTTTGATGTTAAACTTGCGATACTGCCCCTTGATGAGGCCTCCCGGCCCAGCGACGATCATCGCGCCAAGCGCGTTGGTCCCTTGAATATGGCTGTTGTCGTAGACTTCGATGCGACGCGGCGGTTCCGGAAGCTCAAACAGGTCAGCAACCTCTTGCAGCAATTTGCCCTGCGTCGTGCTTTCGGCCAGCTTGCGATCGAGCGCTTCTTCGGCGTTGCGCGTGGCTTGTTTTACAAGGCGCAAGCGGTCGCCGCGTTGCGGCACGCTAATCTCAATCTTGCGCTCGGCGCGTTCGGACAACGCCTGCGCCAACAAATCAGCCTCCGTCAATTGCCTGTCCAGAAAAATGCATTTTGCGGGCGGGGCATCTTCATAAAATTGCGCAAGGAAGCTGGTGAATACTTCATCCTCGCTTATTTCCGCAACATGGGCGGGGAAGAAGGACCGATGCCCCCAATTCTGCCCACCACGGATAAAAAACGCCTGAATGCCCATTACGCCATTACGGTGCGCCAACGCGAATATGTCTGCATCGCCAACACCTTGGGCGTTAATCGCCTGTGACCCTTGAATGAAGGTCAGCGCCTTTAACCGGTCACGGACCATGGCGGCGCGTTCGAAATCCAACGCCTCGGCGGCGGCCTCCATTTCCTGCGCCAGCTTTGCCTGCACAACGGAGGATTTGCCATCGAGAAAGGATTTGGCGTCGGCCACAAGGCTTCCGTACGCGCTGTCATCGATCCGCCCGACACACGGCGCCGAACACCGCTTGATTTGATACAATAAGCAAGGCCGGTCGCGGTTGTTGAAGAAGCTGTCGGAGCAACTGCGCAGCAGGAACAGTTTCTCCAGCGCGTTCAGCGTCTGGTTGACGGAGCCTGCGCTGGCAAATGGGCCATAATATTGCCCCTTATGCCGGCGTGCACCGCGATGTTTTTGAATGCGTGGAAATTTATGGTCCGCACGCAACAATATGAAGGGAAAGCTTTTATCGTCGCGCAACAGCACATTGTACGCGGGGCGGTAACGCTTGATCAACTGCGCCTCAAGCAACAGGGCCTCAGCCTCGCTGTTGGTAGTGACGATAGTCATGGAACGCGTCAGCGCCACCATCCTGCGCAGGCGGTAGGGCATGCGGTCGATCTGCACATAGTTGCCGACCCGGTTCTTTAACGCTCTGGCCTTGCCCACGTAAAGCACATCACCGCGTGCATCATGCATGCGATAGACGCCGGGCTTAAGCGGCAGGGTTTTTAGGACATTGCGGATCGCAGCAATGCCGGTGTCGAGATCAGGCGTGTCCGCGCCCCGCACCGCATAGGTTGCCTTTTCCTCGTTAAAGCGCGAGGCCGCGTTTGGCTGGTCGGGACGGTCGGCTTTGGACATGATGCCTGCCATGTAGGCGGAGCAACCCGCATACTCAATCTCAATCCCGCGAATATGCGGGACGTAAGCTTAGTTTAGCTGCGCTATCGATTCGTCGATAAGCGCGGCGTCGGCCTTGGCATTATGATGCACGGCAATAAGCTGCGCCGCTGCGGCTGATGCCGCGGAAGCCGCCTTTTTGCGAACATCGGCAATCGCGGCGCGTTCAGCGGCAGCGATTTTTTCCTCGGCTGCCTGTGTACGACGGCCAATCAATGCCGTTGCATCGGATTTGGCGCGAGCAACAATCAACTTGGCTTCTTCTTCCGCCCCAGCCTTCATCGCTTCGGCGTCAATTGTCGCCTGCTTTGCCTTGGCTTCATATTCTGCCTTGATGGCTTCAGCTTCGGCGCGCAGCGCTGTTGCTTGGTCCAACTGCTGCTTGATGCCTGCAATCTGTTTGTCCAACGCACCTGCGATCATGGCAGGAACCTTTTTCCAGGTGGCCAGCGCAAGCACCACCAACATCGCCAACGCGACGAGCATCGTGGCGTCAAAGCCAAGCGCCGATGGCGTGGCATGTTCGCTGGCCAGTGCTGCCTCTGTACCCGAATGGGTCACAGGGACGGCATCGTCCTCCAACATATTAAGCGTCTTTTCGGCTTCCTGCATTTTGGCTGCGGGTGCTGCCATATCGCTTGCAGGTGCCGCGGCGGTGGCCGCTTCGGTTGCAATAGTGGGATTAGCCATGCGATATTACCGCCTTCACTGCTGTTGCGGCTTGCGCAGGTGTGACCTTGGCACCGGAAATCTT
>CALGEE010000173.1 GCA_937881525.1 uncultured Sphingomonadales bacterium
AGACAGCAACGGCGCAGGCAGTAAATTGACCGCGCGCCACAGGAGTGTGAAATGAAAGCCTTGGAACAGATCAGTAATGTCTCATCGACAACCGTGAATGCCGCCCTGAATCGGGCTGCAGATATGGCAGAAAGGGCTGCCGGCGGTGGCATGGTAGGCCGGTCGAATGATGCCTCAAGCTTTGCTGATCTTATGAGCGACAGCCTTGATAACGTTGCGCGATCGCAAAACGACGCTGCGCAGCTGGTCAAAGATTATGAAACCGGCAAAGAAACTGATCTGACCAAGGTGATGGTGGCCCAACAGGTGTCTTCTCTGAGCTTCCAAATGGCGTTGAACGTCAGAAACAAAGCGCTTAGCGCCTACAAGGACATTATGAACATGCCTGTCTAAGGTATTGTCTGGTATAGGAAATTCAGTGCTTAATGAGATCAAGACATGACCGATAGCTCGACCAATTTGAGCACGGCATCCTCGCGTACCGGGGTGATGCAACGGACCTCCTATGCTATGGGGGAGCTGCGGACGTTTTACATGCAGCCGGCCGTGCAGCGCGCTTTTCCTGTTATTGCTGCGGCTTTGCTTGTTGTTCTTGGCCTCATTTTATATCTCATCTTGCAGGCCCCGCAGCGCACGACGCTTTTCGCGGCGCTCCCCGAGGCTGAGAAAGCAGCAGTGATGGACGCGCTGCGCAATAACGGCACCGATGTGCAAATTGATCCGGTCACAGGCGATATCACTGTGCCGACGGGCGAATTCTATAACTCGCGCATGTCATTGGCCGCGCAGGGTTTGCCCCAATCAATGCCAGATGGCTACAGCGTATTGACCGATATGCCGATGGGAACCAGCCGTTCAGTCGAGAGTATGCGCCTGAAGCAAAGCCAGGAGGTTGAACTCGCACGGTCCATCAACGAGATTGATGTTGTGTCAGCGTCTCGCGTGCATCTGGCAATACCAGAGCGTTCCGCGTTTGCGCGGAATGCCCAAAATCCGACTGCCTCGGTTTTCGTGCAAGTCATGCCCGGTCGCAGCTTGAGCGAGCAGCAAGTGATGGCGATCGTGAATCTTGTGTCGTCCTCTGTTGCAAACCTGCCAAAGACCAGCGTGACAGTCGTTAACCAAAACGGGCAGCTTTTGTCTGACACCGTCAATGACCCCGCGACCGATCTGGCTGATCGGCAGCTCGAATATCGGCTTCGTCTGGAAGACATCTACCGTACGCGTGTCGAAAGCTTGCTGACACCAATTGTGGGGCCGGGGAATGTTTCCGCACAGGTTTCGCTTGATATCGACTTTACCCGCACCGAGCGGACTGAAGATATGGTGATCCCTGGTCAATCGGCCCTTTTGAGCGAGCAGGTAGCGGTGGAAGCGGAGGTCGCAGAAGCGTCGCAGGGTATTCCGGGCACTGTTGGAAATACTCCTCCGCCACAACCGGAACTGGAACAGCCAGCAGGCGCAGCTGATGGGCCGGCGCCTGCCGAGGCGGACGCAAACGCCGAAGCCGACGCGAACACCGTCGCAGAAATATACGCACCAGTCGACAGGAACACTGGGCCGGGGCAGCCGCGCCTGCGATCATCAGACAGCACCTTGCGCAATTACGAGGTGAGCCGGACCGTGATGTCGGAAAACAGCCCGATGACACGTATAAACGGTGTTCATGTTGCCGTATTGCTGCGCGAAACACTGCCTGTGGCAGCAACGGAAGATGGCGACGCCGTGGCGGCACCCGCCATCGGACTTGACCCAAGCAGGCTCGACGAAGTGAAATCCCTCGTGTCCCGCACAGTCGGGATCGACGAAAGCAGAGGTGACACGCTGATCGTGTCAAGTCTGCCTTTCATTTCACCCGAGGCGGTGATCTCGTCTCTGAGCGGCAGCACAGAATTGGTATGGTACGAAGACCCATGGATCCGCGAAATGATGCGAAATGCCTTGATGGTCATCGTATTGGCTGTGGTGACGTTGGGGTTGATAAAGCCTTTGCTGACCCAGTTTCTTGCGTCGACCGGTGAATCCGGCGGCTATGGCAATGTGATCACCACTGAAGACGGCGAAATCATCGACATGGACGTGATCGAGATGGAAGAAGGACAGACGCTTGAAGAGATCAAGGCCAAGCTGAAACCCAAGAAGAGCACGATTTCGGCCGAGATGCTTGATACTGCGAACAGCTATGACGACAAAGTTGCTCTGATCCGCATGATTGTGGCTGATGAGGCCGGACGCGTTTCCAACGTGTTCAAGGCTTTGATGGAAGACGACTTGGATCAAGTAGGATAACCCGGAGGACGTATCATGGATGGAGCCAGTTCAGTGGAATTGACCGCAACAGAAATCACAGAGCGCCTGTCCGGAACGCAAAAGTCTGCGATCCTCATGATGCTTTTGGGCGAGGAGGAGGCGGCTGAAATCCTCAAGAACCTCTCGCCGAAAGAAGTCCAGCACCTTGGTGGCGCGATGTATTCTGTGCGCAATACCGACCAAGAAACTGTCAATGCAGTGCTTGACGAATTTCTGGCCATTATCAAAAAGCAGACGAGCCTTGGCTTGGGTGCGGGCAACTACATCCGCAACGTGCTCAACCGTGCTTTGGGTGAAGACAAGGCGCAATCTGTCCTGAGCCGCATTACACCTGCAAGCAGCGAACGACCGATCGAAATCCTTGACTGGATGGATGGCCGGTCGATTGCGGAATTGTTGCAAGATGAACATCCGCAGATCATCGCACTGATTATTTCGTATCTTGAATACGGCCAGGCGTCAGATGTGCTGAACCTGCTGCCAGAGGATCTTCAGCCCGAAATCGTCCAGCGTATTGCCACGCTTGAAACGGTTGATCCAGAAGCCCTGCGCGAACTGGAGCTGGTGATGCAAATGAAGTTCAAGGCCAACACGAGCCTTCGGTCCACCAAAGTCGGCGGCGTGAAAGCGGCAGCCAAGATCATGAACTTCACCAAAGCGAATATGGAGAAGCGCATCCTTGGCGCCATCCGGCGCAATGACAAGGATCTCATGCAGGCCATTCAGGACAATATGTTCACCTTCGATAACCTTGGCATGTCCGATGATCGTTCTTTGCAGACCTTGCTGCGGAGTGTTGAACCCGAAGATTTGATAATGGCTCTCAAAGGTGCCACCGTGGAATTGCAGGAGAAACTGTTTGGCTGCATGTCAACGCGCGCTGCTGCCAATATCAAAGATGAAATGGAAGTACTTGGCCCCGTGCGCTTGACCGAGGTGCAAACCGCACAGAAGCAGATCATTGAGGTGGCACGCAAAATGGCCGATGAGGGCACCATCGTTCTGGCTGGTCGTGGTGGGGATGAAATGGTCTGATGAAGGACCGGTTTATACCCATGAAAGCGACCGATCCAGCACGCGATCCAGAGCAGCTGAACCTTGCGGAGCTTTTGT
>CALGEE010000174.1 GCA_937881525.1 uncultured Sphingomonadales bacterium
CGCATGACCGCGATCCACGTCCAAACTGAACGAAAGCGGCAGGATGGGTCTGTCCACTGCGCTGAAAAACCCCGTCGCCGACCCAGAATATTTCGGCCTAGCGGTATGATCCGCCCTGTTCCAGCAGCCTGCAATAACTGCGGACGCCAGTCGGGGCAAAAAACGCTTGTCCAGCGGGCAGATTCAGGCGATTTTCACATCAGACGGCATGCCACTTGGGGAATGCCGGATAAAAACTATCTGAGCCGTGTTGCTGATGAAGTGTAGAGAGGGAACGGTCAGAAGAAACTAACTCGAATAGGGTAGGATCTTTTCTTAGCATTTGAGGCTGACAAAGCCTTCGCCATTTCGTATCTGCAAAACGTATGTTCAAATCATCCGCCTAGTAATGATGCTTTATGTCTTGTTCCTGCTGTAGTTCCGGGAAGTAGAGCATTTTCATCTTGAACGTGGCCCACAGTTTTGCCGCAAAAGGGCATGTTTGTGAACCTGCTCGAAAAACCAACCGATTATCGAACCTCCATAGCGAGGCTCTGCACGAAGAGTTTGACGACACACACAGGGCAATCAAAATGGCCATGGGCTGGACGGGTGCCAGCGAACGCGCCGTGAAGTACTGGTTCTCATGCGAGTGGGGGCCGATCGGTGATTATCTGATCACCCTCATGCGGCATTCGGATGCTGTGCTCTATGTTGTGCTTGCGCTTGCGGGCCGCCACATTGTCGAGGACACTGACGACTGACGGTGGTTTCAAGGGGTGGAAGCACGGTGATCGACGGCTTGTTTTGTGTGCGTTTTTGGTTATATTGAAGACGCCGAAGCTTAGAGGTGCTGCGCCATGTCCCGAACGACCACGATGACTGTCCGCCTTGGTGGAGCCCTGAGTGAGTTCGTGTCGGCCAACGTAGGCGATGACGGGTCCTATGAGAATGTCAGCGAGTACATCCGTGACCTGATCCGGCGTGACAAAGAGAGGGCTGAGGCCGAGGCCTTCAACCGGTTGAAGGCTGAGTTGACCCATGCCTTCGCGGCCCCGGAGGAGATGTACAAGCCGCTGACGGCGGTAGAGGTGATCGCGCGGAATCGGGCCTGACCCGGTGCCAGCAATCCGTATACAGGAAGGGGCATCCCATCGCTTCGATGACATCTACTGTTACACCCGTGACAGGTGGGGGGACGAGCAGGCCGAGACGTACATCACTGGCCTGTTCGCCGCATTCGACAAGATCGCCGTCCACGGCGTCGTGTCAAAACCCATCGCGGCGGAATTTGGCGTCGAGGGATATTTCTTTCGCTGCGAGCGTCATTTCGTCTACTGGCGTCATCTCTCGAATGGTGACATCGGGATCGTGACCATCCTGCACGAGCGGATGCATCAGATTGACCGCTTCCGTGATGATTTCGGGATTGGCTGAAAGCCTAATTTTCGAATGGTCGTCAGATTTGCGCAGGGTTTCGCTTCAATAACGCAGGGCCCGACACTGGCACGGGAGAGAGTTGTGCGCATGAGTCATTCCCTCCACCGACAGGGCCTTGTCGACACTGTCGAGCCAGAAGCCCGGCACATCGCGGCTGTTCACCGGCTCCAGGAGCAAGCGCAGGTTGGCCTGAGCCAGACGTTCGGCGGCGTGGCGCAGGTTGTCGACGAGGGTTGCGCGGGTGATGGCGTCCGGCACCCCGGCGCCCGGCTTGCCAGTCAGGCAGTTGATCTGTCTTACGCCAAGGGTTTGAGCATACTCGATGGCGCGGGCAATGCCGTCGCGGAATTCTTCCTGGCGTGCCTGGTCGCAGGCGATGCCACGATCGCCCCCGGCCCAGTCACCCGCAGGAAGATTGTGCAGTACCATGGGAATGGAATTGGCATCGAGCCGCGCACGTAGGGTTGCAGCGGGCAGCTCATATGGGAACTGCACCTCGACAGCGTCGAAACCGGCCCTGGCCGCGTGGTCGATACGGTCAGCCAGGGGAACCTCAGTGAAGAGCATGGAAAGGTTGGCGGCAAATCGGGGCACTTGAAGTCCTTTTCTTCG
>CALGEE010000175.1 GCA_937881525.1 uncultured Sphingomonadales bacterium
CGTTTTAAAATACCTGAATGGGGAGTGTTTTGTCATACGGAGAGGCTACGAGACCGCCCGCCCCGTCTCAAGCTCGTTTTGTCTGACAGTGCCCGTCGATCACATCGTCGCCCCAGCCAAAGCCCCAGCACCAAGCTGTCATCGCCTCCTGAAAGGGGCGCGTGAAGTCATCGGCGGCGGCCAGATTCTTCTCGACGTATTCTGCGCCAAGTGTTGCTTTGCGTTGCTCAAGGCCCTTCAGAAACAGGTCTTCGTCAAATGCGCTCATGTGTCAGCCCTTCAATTTGATTGCGACATTCTTTGTCTGCACGTAATTCCACAAGGCTTCACGGCCCTTTTCGCGGCCATAGCCGGATTTACCGTAGCCACCAAAGGGCGTTTCCACCCCGCCTGCATACCATTCGTTCACAAAAACCTGCCCCGCCCGCAACTGCCGTGCGGCGCTTGTGGCCCGATCCAGATTGTTCGTGAAAACGCCACCAACCAAGCCATAAGGCGTGCCGTTCGCGATCTTGATCGCCTCGTCATCGGCAGAGAATTTCAGGACGGAAAGAACCGGGCCAAAGACTTCGCTCTGGGCGATTGTCATATCTGGCGTGACATTGGTCAGGATCGTCGGCTCAAGAAATGCTCCGGGCGTATTCAGCTTGTGCCCGCCGGTCGCAACAGTGGCCCCTTCATGCTGTGCGGCCGTTATCATGGCAACGGCGCGGTCGCGCTGCGCGTCAGACACCATCGCGCCCATCGTCGGGCCAAAGTCGGGCTGATCAATCCCTGGTTTGACGATCAGCGATTGGGCAACACCCACCATACGCTCGACCAATGCGTCATGCACGCTGTCATGGACAATCACGCGGCTCATCGCCGAGCAGACCTGACCTGCGTTGAAATAGATGCCCCAGCGTACGTCAGTCTCGAAGGCCTCAAGGTCGGCATCATCATGGACAATGGCAGCCGATTTGCCGCCAAGCTCCAACACGCACGGAACGACGTTCTGCGCAGCAGCCGTCGCGATGGCGATCCCTGTTGGTACTGATCCTGTGAAAACGATCTGGTTTACATGCGGGTGCGCGGACAGAGCCGCTCCTGCCTCATGGCCCAACCCGCACAGGATATTCACCGCGCCCTTTGGCAAGCCAACCGCCTCAGCCGCATGGGCGAACCATGCATTGCTGAGCGGTGTGAGTTCGGGTGTCTTGATGACGCAGCTATTGCCCGTCGCGAGTGCGGCCGACAGCGAACGCGCAGTCATTTCAACAGGATAATTCCAAGGGATGATTTGGGCGGAGACACCAAACGGCTCGTAGGTGGTGAAATCGAAGTAGTCTTTGCCAAGCGGGATCGAGCGGCCTTCGACGGTTTCAGCCTGATTGCCATAATACTCGAAATAGCGCGCAGCCCCTTCGACCTCGATCCGCGCCTCCCAAAGCGGTTTGCCCTGTTCGAGCGTCAGAACGGGGGCAATCTCGTCGATGTGGTCCAGCAAGAAGCGGCCCATTGCCTGCACCATCCGGCCCCGTTCTACGGGGCGCAGGTCCGATAGGTCGCCGGACATGTGGACCCGACGGGCCGCCATGACCGCACGGTCTACATCGCCCGCATCGGCAAGCGCCTGTTCCGCCAGTTTTTCACCCGTTCCGGGGTTGATAACATCGATGCGTCCCGCGCCGCCATCACACCACGCGCCGTCGATGTAGTTTTGCCAATAGGTCTTCATGTCGCTTTGATCCGGTGTTGGTAAAGGTGATCGTAATGCGGCTTCATCCGCCTGTGCACACGGCGCACGCGTTCGGGGGCATCGGCAACTTCGACGTAGCGGCGCGTCTGCGGCGTCAGGCCGGTGGATTGCGCCAGATTGGCGTGAAAGCTGCCCCCATCCCACCACGAATGGGCTGATGGATCTCCGCCCGGGGCCCATGACATCGCCTCTGGCAGAAACGGGATACCCACTGCATCGCAAAAGGCTGCGACCATGGCGTCTGGGTCTTCAAGCAGATCGTCGCTGTCGATCACGGGGGGCGGCGTGCCGTTCAAAGCGGTCAGCAGGTCGTACAGGGCGCGTTGCTCAGGAAAGCCGACCTCCAGCTCATCAAAGTCGGGCCATTTGTTATATATACTCGAGATCGTCTTGGCCGGATCGCGGATCAGGAAGGCATGGGTAAACTGCCCCAGAAAGTCGGGCGTCCACATGTGGTTGATGTAGTGGGGGAAATCCTTGAGGAAGACCGGACCTTTTTCGGCGCGGGCCTGAATGTCGTCCCAGACGCTTTCAATGGTCAGACCCTTGGTGGTTTTCTCCCCCTCTTTGAAACGCGGCCAAAGCGGGTCTTCGCCCTGGTACCACGCCTCGCCGAAAGGTTCGTGCAGGCAGTCGAGATCACCGCGCTGGCGCATCATCCATTCGAATGCGGTGGAGGTAGAACGCGGGATGGCCCAAAGTGCTATGATCTTATGCATGAAGGCTCTCCAACAGGCGGCTTTGCGGTGTGGTCGGCGCGATGCCGAGATCTTTCATGATCCGCCAATAAAGGGCGGTGTCATGGCCGATCACAGGCTTGCCCAAACGGGCCTCCATCGCACGGGCCAGATGCAGCGGTCGTTGCGGCAAACCCGACGGGCCAGAGCGGAAATTGCACATGCCGTTGATCAGATAGGCGTCAGCCTTTGGCGCCTTATCGGCCACGTAGGAAAAGCTCTGCTCAAACAAATCACCATCAAAAATCCAGCGTTTGGCATTGACCGTGGCCTGATCGGGGAACCAGCCCTGATCCACAAAATTGCCCGCCCAAAGCACATCGAACCCTGCTTCGCGCAGGAAGCCGGCGGTGCCCTGCCACCATTCGGGCCAGTGGTAGGCACCATTCAAGGCTACCTTTTCGATGCCCTGATCGCGCAAAGCCTCGACCATTGCGTAGCCGGCCATGTGAAACCGGGTCTCGTATTTGTCGGACAGGTCGGCGCAATGCTGACGGATGCCTTCAACGCCCAAACCGCTGGCATGGACCCAGTTTGACCCGACCTGCCCGCAGACATCGACCCCGTTGCGCGCCATGCAATGCACAAAATCATCGAGCATTCCAAAGTTCTTTTTACGCTGGTCCAGTCCATGCGCGTAGTCGGGCACATGTAGCATCCAGCCGTGCACCCCCACACTATCCGGCGACATGCGCAGGAAATCCGACGGGGCGGCGTCAAAATCAAACGGGGGGCAAGTGAAGCCGACCTGATGGGGGAACAGCTTTTGCTCTGCCGTCCATTGAGTGGGCATTAAGGTATCAGCCATCAATCGCTTCCTTCATCCAGCGTTGCAAATGCATGACGGGATGTTCGGAATTGACCCCGCCTTTCGGGTCCACCACCAGCGGGCCGGGCTTGTAACCGCGTGACTGCAACCCGCGCTGTACGCTTTCGACCAGATGAATGTCTTCCTCTACGGTCGTCGCGCGATCCTGCTTGGCCAGCAGGCGAACCTTTTCATCGTCAATCCCATCGACAGAATACCAGCCGCGCCAGACGACAACGTGGTCCTTATCCACCGCACGCCAGTGATAGGTGTTCAGCACATTGCCGGGGTAGACCTGAAACGACACCATCGGCCAGAGGAACCAGCTGGAATATTCGTCGGCATGCTCGAACCCCGAGTTGATGTCATAGGTCATCTGGTCCAGCGATTGGCATTCCGTTGTATGGCGCAGACACATGCCCTGCGGCTGGATGTCATAAGTCTCTGGCTTCACCACCCCATTGGCAAAAGTTGGGTGGTTCAAAGAGCAGTGATAGCATTCTGAATAATTCTCGACCGAGACCTTCCAGTTGCAGTTTTCGGGAATTTCCACCCATTCAAGCGGCTTCAACGCGGCCCAGTTGGGCACCCATTCTTCCAACTCGGCCCGCGCGCCCGGAAACCAGTCTTCCATCGGGGCGGCATCGGGATCAAGGTTCACAAAGACAAAGCCAAGGAATTCTTCAACCCTGACCTCGGTCAGGCAAACGGATGATTTGTCAAACCCGTCGACGGCCTTCAGGTTCGGGCCGGCGCGCAACTCGCCCGTCAATTCGTAGGTCCAGGCGTGATAGGGGCAAACGACAACCCGCGTTGTCCCGGACCCGCTGACCAGTTGATGGGCGCGGTGCTGACAGACGTTGTAAAAGACGCGGATTTTCTCGTCCCGGCCGCGGATCGCAAACAGGCTCTCGCCCGCAATTTCAAAGGTGGCGTAGGCGCCGACCCCCTCTACTTCGGATGCATGGCACCCAAATTGCCACGTGCGCGCCAGCAATCCTGCGCATTCCACCTCGAACACGCTGGCGTCGGTATAGTATCGCGCATCAAGCGACCGGATCGGTTCTGTCATTTGTCCTCCGCATAATACATGCCAAGCTGGTGGCGGCGTTTGTGAAAGGTCTCTACCCGCTCGACGATTTCTTCGCTGGCCACGGCAACGACGAAAGACAAAAGCGTCTCCAGCAGGGCAATGGTGCCGATTGACGACGGGAAAAACTGGGGCGTGTCGACCGAAACGACGAATCCGTGATCGGCACCGCGCAGGATCGGGCTGGCCGGACTGTCGGACAACGCGATGATTGTCATGCCTTGTTCGCGGGCAATCTCGACCGCTTTGACCACCTCTGTGCGGTAAGGCCGGCTGGTCATCGCGATGAGCACATCGCGGCCATCGGCCCAAGCCAGATCATCAGCCGGGGTTGACCCCGGCCGCGGGATCGCGTGGAATTCCGTCATGCCTGTCGAGGCGAGGTAGGTGAAATTCCGGGCGACAGAATTGTTTACACCGACCCCCAGCGTAAAGACCCGCCGCGCAGCCCAGATCGCCTCGGCGGCGGCTTTCAGATCGTCGGTGGAGATTGCGGCAAATGTCTCTTCGATATTGCGCAGCGCATCCTTGAGCATATCCGCATAAAGCCCGCCGAGATCACCCGACTTGCGGATATCCTGCAGCCATCGCGCACGGTCGGGGAAGTCGGCAGCACCGCGCCGTATGGCATCGCGGAAAGGCGCGCGGAAATCCTCATAGCCTTCAAATCCCACCTGACGCGCCATCCGCACCACGGTGTTGGGTTTAACGTTTGCCGCCTGCGCAATCTCGCGCACGGTTGAAACACCCACATCGCGCGGGTTTTCCAACACATAGGTGGCCGCCTTGCGGGCTTCGGGCGTCAGGTCGGGTAGCTCTTGAGCCAGCCGTTCCAGAATCGCAATTGATACATTTGTCCCATTCATGATTGACGATGGTATTTTTGTTTGCTTAGGTTGTCGAGAGAAAAATCGACTCGCTGAAAGGGATAACTGTGGCAAATGAGTTTCCATCGACTGCACGGGTGGTCATCGTCGGCGGTGGCGTCATGGGTGTGGGCTTGGCCTATCATCTGGGCCACGAAGGCTGGGGCAACGACACCGTTCTGCTGGAAAAGGCCGAACTGACATCGGGCAGCACATGGCATGCGGCAGGCCAGATCACCCATTCGACATCCAGTTTCGGGTTGGGCAAATGTGTTGATTATAACATCGGGCTTTATTCCGGCGGGCTAGAGGCCGAGACGGGCCAGCCTGTCACATGGCACGGGTGTGGGTCCTTCCGGCTGGCCTATACAACAGATGAAATGGACTGGTTGCGCCACACGCTGTCGGTCGGTCGGTCGCTGGGGTTCAACATCGAGTTGGTGGGCCCAGAGAAGGTCGCCGAACTGCACCCTTTCTATAATCTCGACGGTGTGTTGGGCGCCCTGCACACGCCCGATGACGGCCATGTCGACCCCACGAACGTGACGATGGCCATGGCCGCTGGTGCGCGGCAGAAAGGTGTTAAAATCATCCGCCAGTGCCGCGCCACCAACATCACGCAATTGCCCTCGGGTGAATGGCAGGTCGAGACCGACAAAGGCACGATCACCTGCGAACACGTTGTCAATGCGGGCGGCACCTATGCGCGCCAAATGGGTGAATGGTCAGGTTTGCAACTGCCGATGACCTCAATGACTCACCACTATTTTGTCACCGAACCGGTGCCCGAATTCGAAGCACTCGACAAAGAGCTTCCTGTTATCCGCGACGACAAAAAGGTGTCGGGCTACATCCGGATGGAGCAAAAGCGCGGCCTCATCGGGATCTATGAGAAAGAGAACCCCAATTCTGTCTGGCACGATCACTGCCCGTGGGATTATGAAAACTGGCTGTTTGATGCCGATTACGACCGGGTCATGCCATATCTTGAGGAAAGCCTGAACCGCATGCCGATCTTTGCAGAGCTTGGCATTCAACGCGAAGTGCACGGCGCGATCAGCCACCCGCCCGACGGCAACCCGCTGATTGGCCCTGCCCCCGGCGTGCGCAATTACTGGTGCTGCTGCGGCACGCAGATCGGCATCGGCTGGGGGCCGGGGCTGACCCGCGAGCTGGCCCGCTGGATGGTACACGGAGCAGCCAACATCTCGATGCGTGAATACGATCCGCGCCGCTTTGGCAGCTATGCCAACAAGGAATGGCAGGTGGTGAAAGCCGAAGAAGATTACTGTCTGCGTCACGAAATCCCGTTCCCGCATTTCAACAGATTGGCAGGGCGGCCTATCAAGCCTTCGCCATTGCACGAATTGCTGAAAGCCAAAGGTGCCGTTCATGAGGAAGTTTACGGCTTTGAGCGCCCCCGCTGGTTTGCCAGCGATGGCGTGGCACAGGAGGATCACTATTCCTTCAATCGCACAGCTGTGGACGATGTGGTTGCAGCCGAGGTCAAGGCCGTGCGTGAAAACGTCGGTATTATGGACGTTACTGCCTTTACCAAGGTCGTCGTCGAAGGGCCGGACGCCTATGCGCTGCTTGATCGCCTAACCGCGAACCGAATGCCGCAAAAGGTTGGGTCGATCACGCTGACCCATATGCTGAACCGCGCTGGCCGGATTGAGTTGGAAACGACCATTGTTCGCATGGCAGAGGACAAGTTTTACCTCGTCTGTGCTGCGTTCTTTGAGCAACGTCTCCTTGATCACCTTAACCACAACCTTGCGGATGAAAACGCCACAATCACAGCGTTGTCGTCTGACTGGTCTGCGCTGTCCCTAAACGGACCACGGGCGCGGGATGTATTGCAGAAATGCACGGATGCCGACCTGAGCAACGCAGGATTCCGTTGGCTATCCGCGCAAGAGATTACGGTCGCAGGACACAGCATCTGGGCCTTCCGGATGTCCTATGCGGGCGAGCTTGGCTGGGAGTTCCACATGCCAGACGCGGCCTGCCCTGATGTTTACAACGCGCTTTGGGCTGCGGGCGAGGCCCACAATATTGCGGACTACGGCAGTTTTGCGATGAACGTCATGCGCATGGAGAAAGGTTTCAAGGGCGCTGGTGAGTTGACCAACGAGGTGACTTTGGCCGAGGCCGATGTTCTGCGATTTGCGCGCAGTGACAAGGATTACCTTGGCCGTGACAAGACGCTAAACACCGATTTGCCATGGATCTGCGCCTATCTGGAAATTGAGCCAGATGGAAAGGCCGACGGTCACGGAGGCGAGGCCGTGATGCTAAACGGTCAAGTTGTCGGCTCCACCGCCTCGGTCGCATACGGACCCACCGTCGGCAAGATCCTCGCGTTCGCTTATATCAAACCCGAAGCTGCCAAGCCTGACACCGCGCTAAAGGTGGTGATCCACGGCAAACCCCGTGCGGCCCGCGTTTTGGGCGAAGCTGCCTACGACCCTGAAAGCCTGAAACCACGATCGGATGCCTCATGACGCTGCCAAAAACGATGCGAGCGATGGTCACAATGGGCCATGGCGATCTGGATCAAATGGTCCTGCACGAGAATTGGCCCCGCCCAGACCCCGCGCCGGACGAGGTTCTGATCCGGGTGCGTGCCTGCGGATTGAACAACACCGATGTGAACACGCGCTCTGGCTGGTATTCCAAGACAGTGACGGACGCAACGACCGGTGAAGCGTTTGCTGAAGTCGGTGAAGACGACCCTACATGGGGCGGCGCTCCGATTACCTTTCCCCGCATTCAAGGCGCAGATGTCTGCGGAGAGATTGTGGCCGTAGGCGAAAACATCGACCCGTCGCGCATTGGCGAACGTGTGATCACCGACGGGTGGTTGCGCGATGCCGACGATCCAGATGACATGAACAAGACCGGGTATTTTGGATCAGAACGCGATGGCGGGTTTGCGCAGTACACCACGACCCCTTCGCGCAACGCACTCAGGGTACAATCTGATTTAAGCGACGTGGAACTGGCGACATTCTCGTGTTCATACTCCACGGCCGAGGGCATGCTGATGCGGGCCCAAGTTCGTGCAAACGACACTGTGCTGGTGCCTGGCGCATCGGGTGGTGTTGGTGGCGCATTGGTGCAACTGGCCAAGCGCCGCGGCGCGCGGGTGATTGCCATGGCGTCTGAGGCCAAACACAAGGACGTCGCCGAACTTGGCCCTGACATGATCCTGCCCCGCGCACCGGATGATCTGCGCACAGCTTTGGGGAATGAGAAAATCACCGTCGTGGCAGATGTTGTTGGCGGCCCATATTGGCCGAGACTGATTGACGTGCTGGAACGCGGCGGGCGCTATACCTGTTCAGGCGCAATCGCTGGTCCGATGGTCGGGCTTGATCTGCGCACCTTCTACCTGCGCGATCTGACCTTCACTGGCTCTACAGTGATTACGCCCGAGGTCATGCCAAACCTGATCCGCTATATCGAGAACGGCGAGATCAAACCCGCCTTGGCCGCGACTTATCCGCTGGATCAATTGCGCGAAGCCCAGGCGGCATTCATCGCCAAGAAACACACCGGCAACATCGTGGTGGCGCCATGAAAATCACTCGGGTTTTGGTCTACCAAATCGACCTGCCGCTGACGCACCCCTATTGGCTGTCGGGTGGGCGGCTCAAGTTTGAAACGTTGGATGCAACCTTTGTTCAAGTGGAAACCGACGCAGGGCTGATCGGTTGGGGGGAAGGCACGCCTTGGGGGCACACGTATTTGCCCGCCCATGGGCCGGGCATTCGCGCTGGGTTGAGCATACTGGCACCGCATTTGATCGGTGTTGATCCCCGCAGCCCCGAAGCCGTGATGCAAATTATGGACCTGCAACTGCCTGGTCATCCGTACGTCAAATCCGCCATTGATGTGGCGTGCTGGGATATTCTGGGGCAGTTTGCAAACATGCCGATCTGGCAATTGCTTGGCGGCGATGCGCCAAATGAGGTTTT
>CALGEE010000176.1 GCA_937881525.1 uncultured Sphingomonadales bacterium
CGCATTCCAAACATGACGCGGGTAAAGATATCTCGCCCCACATTGTCGGTGCCAAACCAGTGAACGGCAGATGGCGGCTGATGGCGGTTTCGAAAATCTACCACAGCGCCGACGTGGTCCGGGAAGGGGGTGATGTATGGCGCCAACAACGCCAGTGCGACGCTTGTAATGACTATTATGGTACCGATCACAGCGGTCGGATTGCGCGAAAAGCGAAACCAGTTCTGCCAGGCGTTCGAGATGACCTGCTGTTCGCTCATGTCCGCTGCCCCCGGATGCGCACGCGTGGATCGACCACGCCCACCAATACATCGATTAACAGGTTCACGAGCACAAAGAACGCGCCCGACACCATGACGACACCCATGATCGCATTCAAATCCTTTTGCACGATCGCTCGGATGCCATAAGATGCCATACCAGGCCACGAAAAGATCAGCTCGACCACGAACGCATTGCCGATCAGCGAAGCGAACTCGAGGCCGGTGATTGTCAGGGGTGGCACAAAGGCCGGGCGCAGCATGTATTTAAACATCCGCAGTCGGTCGGGCACACCGAATGCGCGCGCCGCTTCGATGTAGTCCTGTCGGCTTACGTCGATCATGCTGGCCCGAGTGATGCGGGCGATCTGGCCCATTGTGCCGGTCGCGAGCGCTATTGTAGGCAAAAGGAGGTGCCTCGTCGCCTCGACAAAAACGTCAAAGCGGCCTCGGATTAGGCTGTCAATCAGCAAAAGCCCAGTGATGTCAGCCTGAAAGCTGATGCCAGCAGGGAGGCGACCGGTGGTCGGCAGGATATTGAACACATAGCCCGCCATGATCTGCAACAAAATCGCGAGGAAAAAGGCGGGCATCACGGCAGAGAGGATTGCCAGAGCACGCACAATATTGTCCGGCCATCGGTCTTTCCATCGGGCCGCTGCTACGCCTAGGGGCACGCCCAGAATGAACGCGAAAATAATCGTGCAGGCAACCAGTTCCAGTGTGGCCGGGAATGTTTTGCGGATATCGGCATTGACGGATTGTTCGGTCAAAAGAGAACGGCCGAGATCACCTTGCGACAGACCGAAAAGGAACAGGCTGTATTGCTCAATCTTCGGTTTGTTAAGACCTAGCTTTTCCTGCAGGTCGGCCACCTGTTCGGCGCTTGCTGTGGGCCCCAGTGCCATCCGCGCGGGATCGCCCGGAACAATTCGAGCTATAGTGAAGATCACGATGGAAAGGCCGAACAGCACCAGAAGCGACCAGAGCAGCCGTCGCGTTAGGAAAATCATAAATTCCATGGCAAACGCCCGTCAAAATAAAGGCAGGTACGGCGCGTCGAACGCGGGACGCGCAATATACAGGGGCCCCGCCAAAGCGGCAGGGCCAGCGGCTGGATCAGCAGGTCCAACTGTAGCGGACGAAATCGTAGTCGAAGCTTTGCATAGGAACGGCGGCAAAGCCCTGAAGGCAATTGTCCATCGCATGCTGCACCGTCTGTGCCAGCAGTGGTACGGAAACCATCTGTTCGGCCAGATTGCGCTGCACCTGCTTGTAGAGTTCTGCCTGTTCGGCCACGTCGCCAGTGGCACGTGCGGCGTCAATCAGCGCGTCAACCTCGGGATCTTGGAGCCATTCCATGCTTGCCCACGTGCCTGACGCATCCGAATGATACTGTGTGAAGAACATCGAATCTGGGCTGGGATAAGTCGGACCAAAGAAGATCTGGTTCACGTTGGGTGTGGAGTCCACGCTTGAAGCGATTTCGGTGATCCGGTTCCAGGGATCAGGCTGCTGGACGATTACAAACCCCAACGATTCCAGATTGGCCTGCATCATTAGGCTGATCTCTTCCTCGAACAGCGTGCCGGCGACATAGCCCAGCGTCAGCGGGATCGGCTGTTCGGCGTAAGAGGATTGCGCGACCTCGGCTGCGGCGCGTTCCAGATCATAGAGCGGCCCCTCGACATCACCTGCATGGAAATCGGCGAAGGCTGAGGGCAGGACGGTCGTCATCGGCTCGCCTGGGAAGATCACCTCGCGGATCGTGTCATAGTCGATCGCATAGGCGATGGCGCGGCGGATATGCACGTCGTCGGTGGGGGCCAACTGACTGTTGAGCTTGAGGTAGAAACCCGTCGCTGTGGGTTGGCTTTCCAGCCGGAACCGGCCCATGTTGACTAGCGCCTGATAGGTATCGGGCGACTGAAACTGCGACGACATGGTTAATTCGCCGCTGGCTGCCAGCGCACGCACAGTTGCTTCATCATTTGTGATGATCCAGCGCACCTCGTCGATCGGGTTTTCGGGCATCGCACCATAATAATCAGGGTTGCGCTTGATGATCATGCGCGACCCGCGATCCCAGCTCACCAGCAGATAGGCGCCGGCACCTGCAACATTGTTGGCGAGCCATTCTTGGGCGTCATCGCTGCCGGCGTTATCGGCCACGACGTCCGAATTGAGGATTCGCAGCGCTGGCACGGTCGTCATGAAGGGGGCAAAGGTTTTCGACAACGTAAAGGTGACTGTTTTGTCGTCAACGGCTACCACATTGCCAGGCGCGACTACGCCCGCAAACAAGTTTGCTGGCCCCTGGTTTATGCGCAGCAGTCGTTCGAAGGAATAGACGACATCCTTGGCCTCGACCGGGCTGCCATCCGAAAAGGTTGCATCCGCGCGGATTGTGAAAGTGACGGAAGAGGCATCGTTAGCAACAACCCAGCTTTCAGCGAGTTCCGGTACGAGGTTGCCCGCCCCATCGACCGTGGCCAGCCCGTCGTACAGGTTCACACTGGCCATGTAGTCCGTATAATCGCTGATCTTGGCCGGGTCGATTGTCCCAAAGATCTGGACGGTATTCATGGTCACCACGTTCTCCGCCTGTGCGGCACCTGCCAGCAGAGCCGCCGTCAGTGCCGCCGCGGCAGTCGTCGTCAGAAATTGTCTGGTCATGTCATCCCCCATTGGAAAAATTTGCCTCGCCATCGGCGCGGCCGCTAAGAGGGTAGCATCATGGCAAAGCCCGCCTCGGATCAATCCGCCA
>CALGEE010000177.1 GCA_937881525.1 uncultured Sphingomonadales bacterium
CATCACACGCGCAGCAACAAATGCTCGCGCTCCCAGCTTGAGACGACGGACTGGTAATTGAACAATTCATAGTCCTTAACGGCATAGAAGATGTCAAAAAACTCTTCTCCAAGCAGGTTGCGTACGGGCTTACAGGCGCTGAACCGGTCCAATGCGGCCTCCAACGTGCGGGGCAAGGTGCGGGCGCGGTTATAGGCGCTGCCGGTGATTGCCTTGGCTGGTACCATCCGTTCCACCATACCAATATAGCCGCAGACCAGCGAAGCGGCCATCGCGAGATAGGGGTTGGAGTCCGCCCCCGGCAGACGGTTTTCGACGCGCCGGTTGGCCTTGTCCGAAATCGGCACGCGGAAACCGCAGCTTCGGTTGTCTTCGCCCCATTGGACGTTGATTGGCGCGGCACTGTCTGGCCGCATCCGGCGGAAGCTGTTTACATTGGGCGCCCAAAGCGGCGATATCTGCGGCATGAACTTTACAAGACCCGCTATATAACTGCGGAACAGCGCACTGTCCTTGCCATTGGCGTTGGAGAACAGGTTTCTGCCGGTTTCGGCATCAACCACCGACTGGTGAATATGCATTGCGCTGCCCGGCTGCCCGGCCATCGGGTTCGCCATGAAGGTCGCATAGACGCCATGCTGCTTAGCCACTGCGCGCACAGTGCGCTTAAATAGGAACACTTGATCCGCCAGCTTCAGCGGGTCGCCATGGACAAAGTTCACCTCAAGCTGGGCAGCGCCCATTTCGTGGATCATCGTATCGATATCGAGGCCCATCAACTCACAATCATCATAAATGTGATCAATGATATCCTCATATTCATTCATCGCCTCCAGCCCATAAGGCTGACTTGCCGTTTCCGCACGGCCGCTTGAACCCGTCGGTGACACCAATGGAAAGTCAGGGTCCACATTTTGGCTGACAAGGTAAAATTCAACCTCAGGTGCCATAATCGGCTTCCACCCGCGTTCCGCATACATGTTCAATACTTTTTTCAATATTGTGCGCGGTGCGATTTCCACCTCGGTGCCATCGCCATGAAGAACATCGGCAATGACAAAGGCCGTGGGCGATTTGAAACCCGGGGCGACGCAAATCGTATCGGGGTCGGCAATCAGGATTTTGTCCGGGTCCTTGTCCCAGATATCAGCAATATCA
>CALGEE010000178.1 GCA_937881525.1 uncultured Sphingomonadales bacterium
AGCGCATAGGTTCAGGCTGCGCCAGCAATCCGATGCGAGTTCTCATTCGTCTGATGGCACCGTCTGACAGCACCCACCGCTGCTCTAGTTCACTGTCGAAAAGGACGTTGGCGACAAAAAGCTAGATGCAATGTTGGCGACAACTTCGCCATGTGCCTTTTGATGTGCCGCACGTGCGGCGACCCATTGGGGGTCACTGGCAAACGCATTCCAAAGTTGTTCACGCTCGGCCAATGACTCCCATACCAAGAAATACGTCAGATCATGGTTGTTTGGCCCAACAAGCGTGGTGAAGAAACCCGCTGGGCGCAGTCCGATCCGTTCCCAGATTTTCAGGGTTGTGGTTTCAAACCGCTGCAAAAGTGCGGGCATTCCGCCCGGCACACAGGAGTAGACGCGCATCTCGTAGATCATCTTATGTCCTTTCTTACTTAGGCCGACGTATAGGCCGTTTTGACCGTTGTGTAGAATTCAGCGGCATAGCGCCCTTGCTCGCGTGGGCCAAAGCTGGACGCCTTGCGCCCGCCAAAGGGCACGTGGAAATCGACACCTGCTGTTGGCAAGTTCACCATGACCATCCCGGCCTCGGCGTTATTTTTGAAATGGATGGCGTGTTTTAGGCTGGTGGTTGCGATCCCCGCAGACAGGCCAAAATCCGTGTCATTGGCCACATCCAGCGCCGCGTCGTAATCCTTTACCCGGATCACTGTGGCGACAGGGCCAAAGATTTCTTCGCGCGCGATACGCATGTCATTGGTGCACTCGGCAAAGAGCGCCGGGCGCTGAAAGAACCCTGTCGTGGCGCGGGTCAGTCGCTCGCCGCCGCTCACAAGGCGTGCGCCTTCCGCCTCACCGATCCGAATGTAGTTTTCATTTTGCGCCAGCTGGCTTTCGTCAACGACCGGACCGATTTGGGTGCTTGTGTCCAGCGCATCTCCAACAGTCAGCGCACTGATCCGCTCGCTCAACGCCGCCAGAAACTGGTCGTGGATCGTGTCCTCGACAATGATGCGCGACGATGCCGTGCACCGTTGGCCTGTGGAATAAAACGCGCCTTGCGTCACACAATCCACAGCCACATTCAGATCAGCATCTGCGAGTACCACAAAGGGGTTCTTGCCGCCCATTTCCATCTGGGACTTGCGCATCAGCTTGGCCGATTCCATCGCAAGCGCCGCCCCCGTGGGCACAGAGCCCGTAAAAGTCAGCGCATCCACATCACTGCTTTCCGCAATGGCTTGCCCCACAACAGAACCACGTCCCATCACAAGGTTCAGTACGCCATCTGGCAGACCCGCGCGTTGCAAAATATCGACCAACGCCCATGCGCAGCCTGGCACCAGATCCGCAGGCTTGAAGACGACAGTATTGCCGAAGCACAGCGCGGGTGCCAGCTTCCACGCCGGTATGGCGATGGGGAAATTCCAAGGCGTTATGATCCCCACCACACCGACCGCTTCGCGGGTCACCTCGACACCCACGCCAGTCCGCACCGACGGCACAGTTTCGCCCGTCAGCCGCAAGGCCTCCCCTGCGAAGAAGTCGAAAATTTGGGCCGCGCGCGCGGTCTCGCCGATGCCTTCTGCAAGGGTCTTACCCTCTTCGCGCGACAACAGCCGACCAAGCTCTTCCTTGCGGGCAAGTATCTCGTCCGAGGCACGGCGTAAAATGGCATGGCGTTCCATCAGCCCACTGCGTGACCATGCAGGGAAAGCGGCCTTGGCCGCCGCAATCGCGTCCTGCGCCTGTGCTGCATCCGCGCGCGCATAATGCCCAACAATATCCGCAGTATTGGAGGGGTTAATGTTGGCGTTGGCCCCCCCCGGCACCCAAGTCCCACCGATGAAATTCTGTTTCTGGTCCGACATTGCTGCCTCCTTGAATCGAGTTAGCCGATAACGGCAGTTTGGTCGGAATAGCGCACGGTAAAATTCATTGCGCCTTCGTTCAGCATCCAGCGGCTTAATGTATAACTGCGCAGGCCTGCCGCATGAAACGGGTCGGCGTCGGCATGTGCGCGGGCCTCTGCCTCGTCTTTGGCGCGGACGATGATCATCCCGCCATACGGGACGGTTTCGCCCTCTTCAAACAGAGGACCTGCGCCAAACAGGATACCGTCGCGTTCCATCTTAATCTGATAGTCCAGATGCGCAGGCAGAACGTCTTGCATCCCCGGGCCGCGCGCTGGGGTCGTGGTAATCACATAAAGCGTCTGGCGCAGCATCTTGGCATATAGGTCTTCAGGTTTTGCCGTGCTCATGATGTGGTTTCCTGTGATTTGTGAATGGGTCGGCCCGCCAACGTCAGGTTGGCGGACCGGATTGGTTTAGCGCTTTTCGATACCAGCTGTCGCAATCACGTCCGTCCAAACGGCAACCTGACCTTTGATCAAAGCTGTCATGTCCGCGCCGGATGATGGGGATGGTTTGGCACCAAGCGATGC
>CALGEE010000179.1 GCA_937881525.1 uncultured Sphingomonadales bacterium
AGCGCCAGATGCGCGGATTTGTGCAATTTCTGCAGCATAATCTGTTTGGCCAAGCTTTGTGAAGATTTCGCCCGCCAACTCACCTTGGTACATTCGCTTGTAGCCGGTCAGCGCGTCTTGCCCCGCTGGATAGTTCGGGGCCAGAATAAAGCTATTTTTGTAGCCGATACCCTTGGCATAAGCCCCCGCGGCTTCGTGCAAGTTGTCATTCTGCCATGCAACGTTGAAATAATTTTTGTGGCAACCTTTGCCCGCAAGCACTGATGGTCCGGCATTTGGCGAAAGGTAAAATTTGCCTTGCGCTGTTACACTTGGAACCACTGCCATTGCAAGGTTCGACCAAATGATCCCTGTCATTACGTCGACTTTTTCAGATTGGATCATCTTGTCGGCAAGTTGAACAGCGACATCAGGTTTTTGTTGATCATCTTCGATGACTACCTCGATATCAGAACGATCTGACTGCCCAATAGCCAGCATAAATCCATCACGGACATCAATGCCCAATCCAGCGCCGCCTCCCGAAAGCGTGGTGATCATGCCAACCTTGATGCCCTCGGCAGATACGCCACTGGCGAGTGCCGCAATGGCGGTCGTAAGAATGAGTGATTTCAGTTTCATAGTGTTTCCCCTATTATGGATGGTGTCTTTTATATTTTATTACAGGCGGTTTGCCTTCTGTATTTAAGCCACCGCAAAGAAGATATCGATGCGATGGATGGTTCGGTACATAGATGTTTAGGCTTTTCCTTGGGGCTTCAGTAAAAAACGCTGAATTTTCCCCGTCGCAGTTTTGGGCAAGGTGTCGGTAAATACAATACTGCGTGGGTATTTGAAAGGTGCAAGCAGAGCTTTGACATGATCTTGGAGCGCTTTTGCCTGCGCCGCGTCGCGCGTTGCATTTTCGGCCAGTACGATATGGGCCTCAACGATAAAGCCACGCTCTGGATCAGGGGCAGCAATGACTGCGCATTCTTTCACTATGTCATGGGCCAACAACGCAGCTTCGACTTCGGGACCTGCGATATTGTAACCAGATGAGACGATCATGTCGTCGTTGCGTGCAGAGAAATGGAAATACCCGTCGTCATCTTGAATAAATGTATCGCCTGAGATGTTCCAGCCATCCTTCACATATTCTTCTTGCCGATGCCCACCCAAGTAGCGACATCCTGTAGGGCCTTTCAGCGCGAGACGCCCGGGGGTTCCGCGTGGTTGTTCCGTTCCGTCTTCTGCGATGACTTTGGCTATATAACCGGTGATGGGTTTCCCCGTACAGGCGGGGCGATGATCATCAAACCGGTTTGAGATAAAGATATGCAGCATTTCAGTAGCGCCGATACCATCCAGCATTGGCTTGCCTGTTTTGGCGATCCATTCATCATAAACCGGAGCGGGCAGGGTTTCGCCCGCAGACACAGCAGCCCTGAGGGAAGATAGGTCCGCGCCTCCATCCATCGCGCGCAACATTGCGCGGTAGGCGGTTGGGGCCGTAAAGCAAACAGTTGCGCGATATTTTTCGATGATCTCGATCATGTTGGGAGGGGACGCATTTTCCAGCAACGTCGCTGCTGCGCCAAACCGAAGAGGGAAAATGGCAAGTCCTCCAAGGCCGAAGGTGAAAGCGAGTGGAGGGGAGCCGATAAAAATATCTTCTGGCACCACGCCTAAAACTTCTTTGGCGTAGCTATCTGCGATGACCAGCAAGTCGCGGTGAAAGTGCATCGTTACTTTCGGGTCGCCTGTAGAGCCGGATGTGAAGCCTAACAATGCGACATCATCTTTGGCTGTTTGTACGGCCTCAAAGCTTACAGGTTTTTCCAATGCCAATCTATCTAATTCGGCCTCGTGATTTGATGTGCCATCAAAACCAATCACCTTTTTTAAAGCCGGATTTTTTATAGCGCAAGCCTCTAGCTCTTCCATCAAACGCGTGTCGCAAAGGGCAAAAGCGATCTGTGCTTTGTCGACGTATTTGCTCAGTTCACTGGCACGCAACATAGGCATTGTGTTGACCACCACAGCACCTACCTTGGTCGCGGCGAGCCAGCAGGCGACCATTGCAGGATTGTTTGCGGATCTTATCAAAACGCGATTACCGGGTTCAACGCCCATATCGTCGACAAGGACGTGGGCAATGCGGTTTGTCCAATCAGTTAGCTCTTTGTAGGTGCGGCGGCGGCCATTTCCGATCAACGCAATGTGATCACCAAAGCCCTTTGTGACCATCGCATCAGTCAACTCGGCCCCTGCGTTTAGATGATCGGGATAATCGTAACCATCTAACAAAAACTCTGGCCAAGTATCTATAGGAGGCAGGTTATCGTGGGCAAAAGTATCTGTGTGGGCTGACGCATGAGCCATGATTATGGACCTTCCTTGTGGGCACCCAGAGTCTGACGTGCGATGATAATCTTTTGTACATCAGAGGCACACTCGTAGA
>CALGEE010000180.1 GCA_937881525.1 uncultured Sphingomonadales bacterium
GTCTTCGTACCCCTGTCCAAGCCCGCCATCGCGACGATTACGCTGTTTTGCATCGTGTCTCGCTGGAACGGCTTTTTCTGGGCCATGGTCCTGCTGCAAAGCGAAGAGAAGATCCCGCTGCAGGTGTTCCTGCGCCACACAATAGCGAACCTCAGCGATGACGACCAATTCGCAATTCTCCAGACGGCTGCGGGCTTTAGTGCGGAGACCGTGACCGCCGCCATCATCGTCTGTTCGATCATCCCCGTGCTGATGGTCTACCCGTTCATCCAGAAGTACTTCGAGAAAGGCATCCTGCTTGGGGGTGTCAAGGAGTGAAAACGCAAATGGGAGGAAATCAAATGCGTAAACTAAGCCTAGCGGCGACTTTGCTTGCAGGAAGTGCCATCACGACACCCGCTTTCGCAGACGGTCACCTGAGGATCGTTGACGAACCACTGGAACTGACGATCCAGATGAACCACCGATCCTATCCGATCTACGAAGAAAGCTGGCCGGTGGAACAGGTCGCCCGTGAACTCACAGGCATCCACCTGATCAATGACACCGTCGGCGCCAACATGCGGACCGCAGACGACACAGGTCGCGTTGAAGCGCTGAACCTTATGCTGGCCACTGGCAGTATCCCTGACATCGTCGGCTCAAGCCGTATCCGTGACTTCGTGAACCAGTTTGGTCCAGAAGGTGCGTTCATCCCGCTTAACGATCTGATCGAAGAGCATGCGCCAAACATCGCGGCCTATTACGCGACGCGTCCAGACATCGAAGCCGCTGTAAGAGCTTCCGATGGTCAGATGTACTACATCCCTTATCTGCCCGACGGCAAATATGGCCGCGCCTACTGGATCCGCACTGATTGGCTCAACGCGCTTGGTCTTGAGATGCCCGAGACGGTCGAAGAATACGAAGCTGTGCTGCGCGCGTTCAGGACACAAGACCCCAACGGCAACGGTGTAGCGGACGAAGTTCCTTTCTTCGCGCGTGATTGGCCTGAGTTGATCCGTCTCGTGACACTTTGGGATGGCCGCGCGCACGGTTCCGACACCTACCACGACTTCCTTATCGAAGATGGTCAGATTGGCCACGGCTATATCGGAGAGGGCTACCGTGACGGCATTAGCAACATCGCGCGGTGGTACGCAGAGGGATTGATTGATGCGGAAATCTTCACCCGCGGCTCCTCCGCCCGTGACTTCTTGCTGTCAGAAAACCTTGGCGGGTCAACCCACGACTGGTTTGCCTCCACAGGTGGCTACAACAGCCTGTCGAGCGAAATCGAAGGCTTTGCCTTCGAAGCCATGGCACCACCTGCCTCCGTCAGCGGCAACCGCATTGAGGAGCACCGCCGGATTCTCGTGAAGCCGGATGGCTGGGCGATTGGTCATACCAACGAGCACGTCGTCGAAACAATCAGATACTTTGATTTCTGGTTCACCGAAGAAGGGCGCAGGCTGCAAAACTTCGGCGTCGAAGGTCTGAGCTACGAGATGGTCGACGGCCAACCGACCTTCACCCAGGAATTCCTGGATGCAGGCCCGGTTAACCGTTCACTGTATCAGATCGGTGCGCAGCTCCAGGCCCGTGGTTACTTCCAGGACTACAACTATGAGATCCAGTGGACCAACGAGTTCGCACTGGCAGGGATCGAGTTGTACGAGCAGGGCGACTACCTGATCGAAGACTTCCTTGGTGTGGCTTTCACCGCGGATGAACAGCAGGTTTATGACCGCACATGGGGGTCGATCCGTGACTATATGCTCGAACGCCAGCAAGGCTGGATTCTCGGCAATGGCGACGTCATGGAAGACTGGGACGCTTACCTCGCCCAACTGGACGAGATGGGCATGCAGGAACTCTTGACGGTGATGCAGTCTGCCTACGACCGCCAGTACGGTTCCAACTAAATCTTCCCGCTTGGGGCGGCGATCTTTGTCGCCCCAAGCTTCTTTTTCTTAATACAATTCGCGGGACTTCTCACTTATGTCGGCCACCACTCTTCCTATGCTTGACGAACCCAAAGCGGGCCGTTTGACCATCCAGTATGGTCCGACCGTTGAGACCGACGTGACAGAAAACCCGCCCCGATTTACTTGGATTCCGGTCATTGAGGACGATGCCGCCTATGTACTACGCGTTTCGTCCGACAAAGGGTTCTCCAAAGCCAAAACACAGGTTTACGGGAACATTCCGCTCAACTTTTTCACGCCCGACGCGGTGTTGGAGCCGGGCGAGTATCACTGGTCCTATGCGATCTGGAACGCCGACAAAGGCCAACCCGCAAGCCAGTGGAGCAGCACGCGCAGTTTCACCGTCGCTGACGGTCTCGCTGAAACACCGCTACCGTCCCGCGATGCGCGTTTGGCAAAAGTCACGAAGGATCACCCGCGCCTGTGGATGGCCAACGACCGGCTTCCTGATTTCATCAAGGCTGTGATAGCCGACCCCGACCACTGCACATGGTCCACCTTCTACGAGAAATCCGTGTTGCAATGGATGGACCGCGAAGTCATGAAGGAACCCGCTGGCTACCCCAACCACCAGCGCGTCGCGCCGGTTTGGCGGCAGACCTATATCGATCTGCAAGAGGTCTGGTATGCGATCCGCCACCTCGCCATCGGCGGCAAGGTCACGGGCGACGCAGCCATGACCGCCCGCGCGAAGGAATGGTTGCTTGAGGCCGCGAGCTGGGACCCCGTGGGCGTCACATCGCGCGCCTACACCGATGAATGGGCCTACCGCGTCTGCAACGCGCTTGCCTGGGGCTATGATTGGTTGCACGACGATTTGTCGGACGACGAACGCACAATGGTGCGCGCCGCGCTCTTTGAGCGCACCCGCGACATCGCCGAACACGCGATTCTGAACGCCAAAATCCACCTGTTCCCCTATGACAGCCACGCCGTCCGCTCGATTTCGTCCTGCGTCATCCCCGCCTGTATTGCGCTGCTTGAGGATGACGAGACAGGCCAGGCCCGCGACTGGCTGAACTATTCCATCGAATTCCTCTACACCGTCTATTCGCCTTGGGGCGACGCGCAGGGCGGTTGGGCCGAGGGGCCGCACTATTGGATGACGGGGATTTCCTACCTGCTGGATGCGGCCAATTGGCTGAACTCCTACACTGGCCTGAATGTCTATCAGCGCCCGTTCTTCCAGCACACCGCCGACTTCCCGCTTTTCACCAAAGCTCCCAACACCCGCCGTGCCACCTTTGGCGATGACAGCACCATGGGCGATCTGACCTGCATCAAGATCGGCATGAACCTGCGCCAGTTTGGTGGCGTGACAGGCAACGGCGCCTATCAATGGTATTGCGACGAAAACCACCGTCTGAACCCCGGCACCGAGGGCGATTTCTACAATTGGGGCTGGTGGGACACGCGGTTTGACGAGCTCGCCTTCCGCACCGATTGGCCCGCGGTCGAGGCGACGGCCCCCGAAGGCGGGTTGCGTCACTTCAAGGGTGTCGGATGGGCCGCCGTGCAGCACAAAATGGCGGAACCGGACGAACACATCCAGTTCGTGTTCAAATCCTCGCCCTATGGATCGATCAGCCACAGTCACGGCGACCAGAACGCATTTTGCATGGCTGCATATGGTGAGGATATGGTCATCCAGTCCGGCCACTACGTTGCCTTTAACTCCTCCATGCACCAGAACTGGCGCCGCCAGACGCGATCCAAGAACGCGATCATGATCAACGGCAAAGGCCAATACGCGGGCAAGGACAAGGCCAAGGCGCTGGCCGCCTCCGGCCGCATCATCGCTGCCGAGGAACACGACGATCACGTCTTCATCCACGGCGATGCGACGGCGGCCTATCAAAGCCTCTCCCCTGAAGTGACCCGCGCCGAACGCGAGATCTACTTTGTGCGCAATTCGTACTTTGTCATCGTCGACAAGGTCGATGCGGAAACGCCCGTCACTGTCGACTGGCTGTTGCACGCGAATAACCCCTATGAGCTCGGCAAATCCTCGTTCCGCAACATCGGCGAACGTGCGGGCTTTTACGGCCAAGTCGTCTGGTCTGAAGGCGGCAAGCCAGAGATCATCCAAGAGACGGGTTTCGAGGATGTCGACCCCGCCGATTACGAAGGCCTACCCGTCAGCACGGTTCTGAAGGCCAAGTATCCAGCCTCCACGCGCCACCGGATCGCGACCTTGCTGGTTCCCTACAAACTTGATGCGCCAAAGCGGGTGTTCAACTTCATGGACGATCAGGGCTATGACGCCGACCTCTATTTCACCGACGCCGACGAAAATACCTTCAAAGTCGTCATGAAAAAACTCGCAAACACCTAAAGCAGGGACCGAACACATGACTGTCCAAACCATGTTTCCCGGCAAAGATGCCGAACTTGAAACCGTCGCTCCGGGCCTCAGCCGCCGTGTCGGGGCCTACAACGACAATCTCATGGTCGTCGAAGTCCACTTCGAGGCTGGCGTCACCGCGCCGTTGCACCACCATATGCACGAACAGATCACCTATGTGATGTCCGGCAAGTTTGAATTCACCGTCGGTGATGAGACCTACGTCGTCGTTGCCGGCGACTCTCTCTACAAACAACCCAACATCGAACACGGCGCCACCTGCCTTGAGGCGGGCATGCTGCTCGATGTCTTCACGCCGCACCGCGCAGATTTCCTGTGATCCGCACGACCAACAAGAAAAGAGTATTTGTCATGACCAAACCTGTGATCGGCTTTATCGGCCTCGGCCTGATGGGCGGCAATATGGTAGAGAACCTGCAAAAACGAGGGTTCGAGCTGGTCGTGATGGACCTGAACAAAGACGCCGTCAGGGCGGTTCTGGATCGTGGCAACGCGACCGAAGCGACCTCGCCCAAAGAGCTGGCGGCGGCCTGCGACATCGTAATGCTGTGCCTGACGACATCCGCGGTGGTCGAGAAGCTCGTTTATGGAGACAACGGCATTCTGGCGGGGATCCGCGAAGGAGCAGTTCTGGTCGATTTCGGTACCTCCATTCCTGCCTCGACCCGAAAGATCGGCGCAGATTTGGCCGCCAAGGGCGCGGGCATGATCGACGCGCCGCTGGGTCGCACACCCGCGCACGCCAAGGATGGGCTGCTGAACATCATGGCGGCGGGCGACAAGGCGACCTTCGACAAGGTCAAACCGGTGCTGGACGAGCAGGGCGAAAATGTCTTCTATCTCGGGGCGCTCGGCGCTGGCCACGTCACCAAACTGATCAACAATTTCATGGGCATGACGACGGTGACAGTGATGTGCCAAGCCTTCGCTGTAGCCGATCGCGCTGGCATCGATCGCCAGCAACTCTACGATATTATGTCAACTGGGCCGTCCAACTCGCCCTTCATGGGGTTCTGCAAAAACTACGCCGTGGACGGGGTCAGCGACCTCAGGTTTTCGATCAACAACGCTAACAAAGACCTCGGCTATTTCCTGCGCATGGTCGAAGATATGGGAACCGAGGCGAGGATTGCAGAGGGCACCTCGACCTATCTTCAGGCGGCTGTGGATGCAGGCATGGGCGATGGAAATGTGCCGGAAATCTTCGACTACTTCATGAAGCTAGAACGCTGATCCGAAGACACACTGACAAAGGACGACACCATGAAACTCAACGGCAAGACGGCGATCATCACTGGCGGCGGGCGCGATATTGGCGCAGCCGTGGCCCGCAAATTCGCCTCTGAAGGGGCGAATTTGGCCATCAGCTACTTCGAAAGCTCGAAAGGTGCCGATGCTGTTGTCGCCGAGATCGAGGGCGCAGGCGGCAAGGCGATTGCTGTGCAGGCCGATTTGAACACGCAAGCAGGCGTGGACAAACTGGTCGATGCCGCCGTTGACGCTTTTGGCGCGGTCGATGTGCTGGTAAACAATGCTGGCGGCCTGATCGCGCGCAAGACAATTGCTGAGATGGAGTTGTCCCATTGGGAAGCCGTCATGACCCTGAACGTCACCTCTACTTTTATGATGACCAAGGCCTGCCTTCCCCATATGTCCGGTGGTGCCATCGTCAACCTCGCTTCTCAGGCGGGCCGGGATGGCGGTGGCCCCGGTGCGGTGGCCTATGCCACAGCCAAGGGCGCTGTGATGACCATGACGCGCGGGCTGGCCAAGGAACTTGGCCCCGACATCCGCGTCAACGCGCTGTGCCCTGGCATGATCGACACCGATTTCCACAACATCCATACTCCCGACGCGGGCCGTCGCGGTTTTGAGGCCAACGCGCCCTTGAAACGTCAGGGCCACGTTGATGATGCCGCGAATTTCGTGCTGTTCCTCGCCTGCGATGACAGCGCCTTTGTCACTGGCGCAAACTATGACCTCAACGGTGGCATGTTGATGTCCTAACGCTCAGAACGGGAAAAGTGGACATGATGCGCGTTCTAGCAATTGGTGAATGCATGGTCGAAATAGCCCCCACCGACACCGTCGGAGAGTTCCGGCTGGGGTTTGCGGGTGATACGTTCAACACCGCGTGGTATCTGGCGCTGTGTGCGCCGGATGTCTCCGTGTCCTACCTGACGGCCGTGGGCGATGACGCGATCTCGCATAACCTGCGGGCCTTCATGCAGGCTAGCGGCATCGACGACCGGTTTGTGCAAACCTCACCTGACCGCACCATCGGCCTCTATCTGATTTCTCTGGATAAGGGCGAACGCAGCTTTTCCTATTGGCGCGGTCAGTCCGCCGCCAAAACGCTGGCGAATGATCCCGACCGCCTTGATGCTGCGATGGCCGAGGCAGATGTGATCTACTTCTCGGGCATCACCCTTGCCATCCTGGACGCCGAACAACGGGCAGTGCTGCTGTCCTCGTTGCGCGATGCGCGCAGGCAGGGCAAAGCGATTGCGTTTGATCCCAACCTGCGCCCGAAGCTTTGGGTCTCATCAGAAGAGATGACCAACGCGATCATGCAAGGCGCGGCCGTCAGCGATATCGTGTTGCCATCGTTTGAGGACGAGGCGAGCTGGTTCGAGGACGCCACGCCAGAGGCCACCGCTAACCGCTACCTCAACGTGGGCGCCACGACTATCGTTGTCAAAAATGGCGAAGCCCCTGTGCTTTACGCAGAAGGCAGCCAAATCGGCGAGGTGCCCGTTGTGCCGGTCTCGAATGTCATCGACACCACCGCCGCTGGCGACAGCTTTAATGCTGGCGTCTTTGCGGGTCACGCGATGGGAATGTCTTTGCACAACGGGATCACCTACGCCTGCTCGCTCTCCCGCGAAGTAGTGCAAAAGAAGGGGGCTTTGGTCGACATCAATCCCGCGGCCCTTTTAGTCAAGAGCGTGTAAAGGTTCGATATGCCCAACCCCGCCACAGCAGAAACACTTGAACTCAACCCTGAAACGATCCGCCATTTGCGGCAGGCCAGCACGGCGAGCGTGGCCACGTTGCTTTTCAAACGAGGCTATCACAACGCCTATATCCAAGGGGTTCTTCCGCTGTCGGGCGCGGCGGCCACAATGGTCGGCCCTGCCTACACTTTGCGTTACATCCCAACCCGTCCCGACACAGACCCGCTGGATGCCTTCCGCGAACCTGATCACCCGCAGCGCGTGGCGGTTGAGCAATGTCCGGAAGGTGCGGTTCTGGTCATGGATTGCCGACAAGACGCCTCTGCCGCCTCGGCCGGGTCGATCCTGCTCACCCGGTGTCAGGTGCGCGGCGTGGCAGGCGTTGTCAGCGATGGCGGCATTCGGGATGCGGCTGGCGCTGCGGCGTTAGATATGCCTGTGTTCGCAGCCAAACCGTCTGCTCCAACGAACCTGACCAAACACCACGCGGTTGATATCGGCCTGCCCATCGCTTGTGGCGGCGTCGCTGTCTATCCAGGTGATATCCTTTTGGGCGACGGGGATGGCGTCATGGTGATTCCTCGCCATCTTGCCGACGAGATCGCCTTGGAGACCGTAGAAATGGAACTTTTCGAGGCCTTCGTTTTGGACCAAGTGACCGGCGGGGCATCGATCCGTGGGCTGTATCCGCCGACAAACCCGAAGACGCTCACGCTCTACGATGAGTGGAAGGCGAATCGGGATGCGTGAAACATGGCGGTGGTTCGGGGAATTTGACCCTATTACTCTAGGCTAAGTCGCGCAGACAGGCGCGCAGGGTATCGTCAGCGCGTTACACGCCATTCCCTACGGCCATGGCTGGTCACGCGAAACCATCGCCAAACGGCGACTTGAGATCGAAGCGGCCGGTTTCACGTGGGATGTGGTCGAAAGTCTACCTGTCCATGAGGATATCAAGCGCGGCAGCGGCAACCTTGCTCCGCTCTTTGCCAACTATCGAGAGTCTTTGGTCAATCTGGCCGCCGAAGGCA
>CALGEE010000181.1 GCA_937881525.1 uncultured Sphingomonadales bacterium
AAACGTAAAACTGCTCTCACAGAGTGGTTCAATTTCTGTGCCGCATGATGATTGAATTGAGGCGCCTTTTACGGGTGTTCAAGTTTGTCTGACAACACCTCTGCAACCCTATCGCTTTCTCGTATTTACCAATCGAGCGGCTGATCGCGGATTGCGTCACACCCAGCGCATTTGCGGTCAGTGAGACGCTGCCAGTTTCATGGATGCTTTTCAAGGCACGCAATACAGCAAGGGAGGGTTCGGCCATCATAGAGTATGACTAATACTCATTTTATGTTGCCTGACAATGCCAATAAGAAATGTTAAATATTCACTAAAGGATTCGATATGTCTGTGCTAACCAACCATGATGCCCAACTTCCTGATGCAATCGCGAAGCCCTCGGCATGGCTGGGGACTGACATGGCACGCAATCGCGATGCGTGGCTTTATCAGCTTACTTCGGACGATGTGCGCGAACTTGAAGCCGCCGCCGCCCATTTTCAAAGTCTTGGCATAGATATTGGTGAGATCAGCAAAGAAACGTTTCCCCTGACCACATTCGGGGACCATATCGCGGGCCTCAAGCAAACCTTGCTTTCAGGCGTAGGGCTTGAGGTATTGCGCGGTTTGCCCATCGCCACCTACTCGCAAGCATTCGCCGCCACCATTTTTTGCGGGATTGGTGCTCATATCGGGAGCGCGCGATCACAAAACGCGGATGGGCATATCTTAGGTCACGTCCGCGACATTGGCGCTGATGCAAGTGATCCAAATAGCAGAATTTACCAAACCTGCGAGCGCCAGACATTTCACACGGACAGCGCAGATGTTGTTGGTTTGCTGTGTATCCGCGAAGCGAAAGAAGGGGGGAAATCACTTCTGGTTAGTGCGGAAACGATTTACAATCGCATGAAACAAGAACGCCCAGATCTACTGGGAAAGCTCTTTGACCCGATTGCTACGGACCGCCGCGGCGAGATCCCGGATGGTGCCAAACCCCACATGGAAATCCCAGTGCTAAGCTGGCACGAGGGCTATCTAACCGTCTTCTATCAACGTCAATATATCGAAAGCGCGCAGCGATTTGACGGCGCGATGCGTCTGTCGCCAGAACATGTCGAGGCGTTGGATATGTTCGACGCTTTGGCCAATGATCCAGAACTTTGTTTTGGTATGCAATTGCAGCCGGGGGACATGCAGTTCGTTTATAACCATTCGCAATTGCACGACCGAACTGGGTTTCTTGATTGGCCAGACCCAAGCCAGCGGCGTCACTTGATGCGCTTGTGGTTGTCGATTGAAGGGGACCGCCCTTTGCCCGAGTGCTTCAAGGAACGCTATGGCTCAATTGAAGTTGGGAACCGTGGTGGTATCATCACCAAACATACCAAACTACACGCGCCGATTGATTGAATAAAATAGGCACTTCAATGACCAAGAACCCATTCCAACCTTATTCTGATAAACCAACCACAGTAGACGGCATTTACAGCCAAGCTGAAGTCGGTCTCGCAAATCGAAATAGCGGCATTTTGTTGGAGACATTGGCCCTAGATGTCACCCCCACAGGAAGTCATTATCTACTCAATCATTTTGATGTGCCATTGTTGGATGCCGCAACGCATAGTTTAGAATTTTCAGGCTCCTTTAAAGCGCCATTTGAATTATCAATTGCAGACATCATGGCGTTACCTGCGGAGACGATGCCCGTCACTATGGAGTGCGCTGGCAACGGACGCGCGGGTGTGTCACCGCGATCCCATTCCATGCCTTGGATGTATGAGGCTGTCGGCACGTCCGAGTGGACGGGAACGAAACTTGCGCCCCTCATTGAGCAGGCTTGCCCCGATGATGACGTTGTCGAAATATCATTCACCGGCGCAGATTATGGGTACGACATGGGCGAACCTCACTTCTTCGGGCGCAGCCTGACACTTGCTCAGCTTAAAGAGCTCGATGTTTTGCTGGTCTACGCGATGAACGGTGCACCTTTGCTGCCTCAACACGGTGCGCCTTTGCGGATCATTGTTCCGGGTTGGTACGGAATGGCGAGCGTTAAGTGGCTAACACATATCAAAGCCCTAACCAAACCCTATGATGGCCATCAACAGGTCAAGACCTATCAGTTCAAGACGCACAAAGATGATGTGGGCATACCCATCCAAAACATTCGCGTGAAATCACTAATGGTTCCGCCAGGTGTGCCCGATTGGTCGACGCGCAAACGTTTTGTACCTGCGGGTGACGTTGATTTGGTAGGGCGTGCATGGTCGGGCGGTGGCGTTCCGATTGAGGCTGTCGAAGTCGAGATCGCCGGTGAATGGCACACAGCAATGCTGTCAGAAAAGAAAGATCGCTACGCGTGGCAAAAGTGGACATTCTCTTGGCAGGCCGAACCAGGTGAACATGTGTTGAGATGCCGTGCACGCGATGTGAATGGCAATGTTCAACCTCTTGACCCGCCTTGGGATCAAGCTGGCTTTGCCAATAACGCGGCCCAACGTGTCCATGTGATTGTCGCGTAATGGCGAGGGGAGTTGTTCTACTTCACCCATATTTGCGACTGCCCGGTGTTGTCAGACAAACTTGACGGTTTCGCGGTTGATCCCTATTTTCGGTAAATGGCAACATGTTCTCCCTTCAAATACTTCAAAACGTCTCCCAAAATCATCCGCTTGGCGGTTATGTATTACGTGCGTTACC
>CALGEE010000182.1 GCA_937881525.1 uncultured Sphingomonadales bacterium
GCTAGAGTAAGACCGTTATTGATCAGCTTCAAAAGGATCACGCCCATAAACGTGCCCCACAGCGAACCACGGCCGCCGAACAGTGAAGTCCCGCCAATAACGACAGCTGCAATCGCATCAAGTTCCCACATCTGGCCATAATCAGACTTGGCGTAAGGGGCACGGCCCAGGAACAATAACGCCCCCAACGCTGCGCAGAAGGAGCAGATCATATAAGTAATCAGCGTATAGAGTTTGGTATTGATACCGGCTTGCCGTGCCCCAGGTTCGTTCGAGCCAATGGCATAGACATAGCGACCATAGCGGGTATTTGCGATCAGGATCGCAAGGATGACGAAAAATCCAATGAAGATAAGCATCGACATCTGAAACGTGCGAAAAAAGTTCAGCCAGTTGTCATCAATAAATGCACCCAGAGTTTGTGAAAAGCCCGTCAGTTCACCTTCTTTATAAGCATCACGCAAGGCAGAAAATGGATTGTATCGCCCGAATGTATCGAACGTTTCTGGCAGCTTTGGCGTTGCTTGTGCGCTTGTGGCTAGATGACCTGACCCGCGCCAGATAGACAAACCTGCAAGGGTGACAATAAAGGCAGGCATCCCAAAATAAGCAACAAGTGTGCCGTTAAACGCACCCACAGCCATGCCAATTGCCAGGCCAGTCATGATTGCCAGGTAAGGCGGAAAGCCCCAAAAGCTGGCGACATATCCCGTAAGCGCCGCCGTCATACCCATCACCGATCCAACGCTTAGATCAATGCCAGCCGTCAGAATGACCAAAGTCATGCCTGCGGCGACAATACCAATCGCAGCCGAGTTGTTCATGATGGTCATCAGGTTTGAAGGGCGGAAAAATAATGTATTTGGGGTAGCGATTTCAATCGCGATACCAAGTACAATGATTGCCAGCAAGGCTCCGGACCATTCGGCACGAAAAAACCGGACCATCCATATAATAAATTGATCTTGAGGCGCTATTTTAGACTTTGGAAGTGGAGTGCTCGCATCAGCCATGTCTGTGTCCTGCCTTGCTAAAATCTTTATGCAAAAAGGGCGGGCTAAACTACGCAACCCGCCCTGAAAGCAATATATTATTTAATGCCAACCATGTCTTTGTAGACTGAAGATGTTTCTGGTGTCACTAAGAAAAACCCTGTGTCAATACGACCTGCAACATCTTCGCCGCGTGCAGCAGCAGCAGCGGCTTTGATGCCTTGGTAACCCATTTGGTAAAGCATCTGTGCTGTGTTCGCGTGAACCCAACCTGCGTCCATTGCAACAATCGCGTCAGACGCACCGTCAAAGCCTACTAGTTTCACATCACCTGCGCTGTAACCTAAGTTTTCTAAAGCAGCTTTTGCACCCATCGTGCCGCCGTCCCAGGCGTTGGCGACCATTTTAATATCGTCGCGGCTGTTCAAGATCGCTTCGACGCCTTCTTGAGCCTGCTGAGAATTCCATTCTGTCGGCACAACGATAACTTCGCTGTTCGGACGCGCAGCTGTGAAACCAGCCATAAAGCCATCACGACGTTCTTGCCCAGTAGACTGCGCTTGATTGCCAGTAACGTAGATGATCGCATCACCATCAGCCACCAACGTTGCAGCTACGGACCCTTGCACCTTAGCTACAGCCTGATTGTCAGTCGCAACAAAAGAAGTAACGTCAGCGCCAGAAACGCCTGTATCGATGGCAATCACGGGGATACCCGCATTCATCGCGTCGTTCACGGCTGGCGCGATACCTGCGCTGTCCACAGGCGCTACGCCAATGGCCTTTGCGCCTTGAGCGACAAGGTTTTCAAATACTTCCAACTGGCTTGATAGATCGCCTTGGAAAGCAGGACCTACGGAAACTAGTGTGACACCTTCTTCTTCGGCTGCATCTTGTGCGCCTTGGTTGATCATCATCCAACCTGCGTTTGTGGCAGATTTGGTGATATAACCGATTACATCCTGCGCCGAAGCAGAAGAGGCAGCAACAAGTGTTGCTATTACTGCGCCGGTAAAAATTGACTTAATTTTCATTTGTATTTCCTCCCAGATAACATGCGCCCAAACTAAAGGGGCGCTATGATGATTGCTGCAAGAAACGATGATTCTGCTCCACTGTCAATAACTAAATCAACATGATTTATTTATTGACTTACCCGCTAGAGACCCTATGGATGACCATACAAGTTCAACTAATGCACCTGGAGATCGCCATGAAAGATCGAAAAATAATATTGGAAACCATAGGCTTAACGAAGCACTATGGTGGCGTCCAAGCTTTGAACGATGCAAATTTTACGATGTTCGAAGACGAACATGTTGCAATTGTTGGGGACAACGGCGCTGGCAAATCAACCTTTGTTCGCAACATCACCGGTGTTGAACAACGAACAGCCGGCGAAGTGTACGTAGATGGAAAGTCCGTTAACTTCCGATCTCCGCAAGAAGCCCGTGATCACGGCATAGAAACGGTTTATCAAAATCTTGCCCTTGCTGACCATTTGGACGTACCTTCGAATATTTTCCTTGGCCGTGAGGAAGTGATGTTTGAATTTGGCCCACTGTCTTGGTTAAACAAAAAGGTCATGGCCAAGCGATCTGCCGAATTGTTGGAAGAAACTGGCGTTAAAATCCCGGACGTTCGACAACCTGTCGCAGGCATGTCTGGCGGTCAACGCCAATGCGTCGCCATTAGTCGTGCGGCTGGTTGGGGATCAAAGTTGATCGTAATGGATGAACCCACCGCTGCACTTGGCATCCAAGAAACCACCCGAGTAGAAAACATCATTCGTGGCCTTAAGGAACGAGGCGTGCCAGTGATCATCGTATCCCATAACCTGCGGCAAGTATTCAACCTTGTGGATCGGATAGTTGTATTCCGTCGTGGTCGGATTGCGGGTGTGCTTGACGCAAAAACGGCGTCTGGTAACGATGTGGTCGCAATGATTACTGGCGTTGATCAAGGCGTTCACGAAGGCGCCAGCTACATCTAGGAATTTCAAAGTGAACCTTCAGTCACAACTTAAAGGAAATAGTGCTCAAATCCGTCCTTTTAATGAAAGGCTAATCCTAGACTTGGTTAGGCGAAACAGTGAATTGAGCAAGGCAGAAATAGCCCGAGCCTCAAAGCTGTCAGCACAATCTGCGACCGTGATTGTCAATCGGCTTGTTGAAGAGGGCATGCTGAAAGCAGGAAAATCTGTTCGGGGCAAAGTGGGCCAACCCTCAACCCCTTATCGGCTCGATCCTTTAGGGGCGGTGTCGGTTGGAATCAAAGTCGGACGAAGATCAGCCGAGGTCACCACGATGGCACTAGACTATTCCATTATCGAACATCGGTCGCTTCGCTATGATTATCCAGTTTATAACACGTTGCGGGATGATCTGATCAACCTTACAAAAACGCTTATTTCTGAACTTCCTTTAGAGCAATCAAAATCTCTGCAAGGCGTTGGTCTCGCTATTCCTGATGCATTATGGAGCTGGGAAACAGCTACGGGTGCGCCGCAAGGTGCAATGGCTGAGTGGGAACATGCAACCCTTCGTGAAGACTTAGAAATTGCATTGAACGCTCCGGTCGCAGAAATGAACGATGCAAATGCTGCTTGCCTTGCTTCACTACGACTGGGCGGTGGCCGAAACCTAAGCTCGTTTGTATATTTTTACGTTGGTACATTTATAGGGGGTGGGCTAGCCTTCGGAGATCAGGTTTTTGAAGGTCTTGAAGGCAATGCAGGTGCGATTGGCTCGCTACCAACCCACCTGTCCGGCGAACGAAAAACAAACCAATTGCTCGACTATGCATCGATTCATATCTTAGAGGATGCAATGACTGCCGCTGGATTCGATGTTAATAGCCTGTACTCTGGGCAACTTATCCCCGAAGCCAAAGACCTATTTGCGGAATGGCAAACCAAGGCTGCAGATGCGATCGCGTTCGCAGCAATGGGCGGACAAGTATTTTTTGACCCAGAGGGGATTGTTCTGGACACGAGCCTATCGCCACCGCTTCGGCAACGTCTAGTTTCAGCGACAAACGCCGCACTAAACGCATACGATCAAAGGGGCATTCGCAAAGTTGAAGTTATACCCTGCGAAGTTGGCATACACGCAAGATCGCTTGGAAGCGCACTGCTGCCTTACCAAATGTTGTTGCCAATGGAAGGCTGAGTTTTTGTGCATTACGCCTGTTTTTAACGAGTACCGCAATCATCCGCTTGAATAGCGGCTTACCAAAGCATCTGGCGCTGTCAGACAAATGAGAACTCGCATC
>CALGEE010000183.1 GCA_937881525.1 uncultured Sphingomonadales bacterium
ACTGCCAGTGTTGGCTTGGATATCAATTTTGACGAGCTTTTTACCGTCAATCACGTTTTGCGGAACATCATTCCAGTTAAAGCCGACCAGGCCTGCCTGCACTGGACCAAGTTCGTGGTTCAACAGCAGCTCGCCAGTTTGGGCGTCAGTATAAACAATGGAGGTTGCGCTTGACGCTTCTGGAAGATCAAAGACACCATGGAATTCACCATTTTCGTCTGGGCGTGCCACATTGCCTGGGATTAGCACAGAATGTCCAAGCAAGTTTGAAGCAGTGGCTATGCGCATTTGCTTCATTTCATCGTTCAGGCCAGTGAGGTTTTGGTTAACCTCTTGAATGCCAGAAACTGTGGAAAACTGCGCCATTTGTGCAATGAAGTCCCCATTTTCCATAGGAGCAAATGGATCTTGATTTTGGAGCTGAGTAGTCATGAGTTTTAGAAAGTCTTCCTGTCCAAGATTATTAGAGGTGCCTCGCTTGGAAGCGTCTGTTTGTGAAGAGATGCCAAGCTTGTCGAACAGTGCCTTTTGAGCATTTGCCGTATTTTGGGCGGGTGAGTTTGCGTCTATTGATGCCATTTTCTTTCCTTTAGCCCTAGCGGCCCATATTTGCGGTACGCATCATCAACGTACGCAGGGTCATTACGACCTCGAGGTTATTTTGATACTGCCGCGACGCTTCCATCATCTCGACCATTTCTTCATCCGTATCTACTGCAGCGGCATAGACAAAACCGTTTGCGTCAGCTTTAGGATGATCAGGCTGGTAGACTTTGTCTGGCGTGCGATCCAATTGGACAATTTTTTCAACGTCTGTTGTTGCCAATCCATTTTTATTGGCCTTATCCGAGTAGTTGACCGAAAAAACAGGCCGTAAAGCGCGGTAAGCTTCTTCTTCCGACCCTGACAAAGCGCGAGCATTAGCAAGATTTGATGCTATCGCGTTCAATCGTGTCATTTGAGAGGCCATCGCTCGGCCCGAAATGTCAAAAATATTACGAATTTCGTTCATAACTTATTCCTCTTTTATGGCCGACATAAGGCTAGATATTTTACGGTTCAAAAATGTCAGAGACGTTTGATATTGCATGACATTTTCAGAGAATTCCATTTGCTCCACCGGCAGCTCGACAGTATTACCATCAAGCGATGGCTCTGTTGGTACACGGTACTTCACACCCATTAACGAACTTGATTGGACAAAGGACATGTGATTAGAGTTAGTCACATCAAGCTTGCCCTTAGGCATATACTTTGCCATTTCAGTGTCAAAATCGATGTCGCGCGCTTTAAAATTAGGGGTCGCAGCGTTGGCGATATTCGAGGCTAAAATTTCATTGCGGCGCGACCGAAGGGCCAAGGCATCGCCATGAAATCCAAGGAAACCTTTTATACTGTCCATCTTTTCGCCCTTTCTCGAAATTAATTGCAAAACACGCAGCTTCTGGATCGGTTTTTGCAAGGACAGTGCCAAGTGAACACATTCGTGAGGAAAAAAATGAACTCGACCCCACAAAGGCAAAATATTGGTTTGGATCGAACTGGCGGGCCCACTCTATCTCCCGACATGCAAAGAATGCGCCTAAGAGTCTTATTGTCAGTCGCTGAATTACCTTTTGCAGATGCAATTGTGGAAATTCGTAAGCGCGTTCAGACTGAGCCGTCAGAAATGATCCGTATCGCTCTACTGGCAGCACAAAGTTGGCTGGTCCGCGAAAGAATGTTGTCGATAACGTCAGGCGCCGATTTAGGAACGGTTAAATCAGTACTTTACCCTCAAGACGCCCCCACCCCGAAAACTGTCAGTAGTACAAAAAAAGCAGTAACTATTAACATTGGAGAGGCAGAAGAAGAGGAAGGGGAAGAGACCGAAGCGCAGGAAGATAGCAACGAAGATTTCATTTCAGAAATAGATGACGGATGGCGCCGCGTGTACATCGTCTCAGACGCCACAGTTAACGGGGTTAGATTTTTTGCTGGTAGCGTTGTCGAAGTTGGTCCAATCGAAGCACAAAAACTAGTAGCCGCACAAAAGGGTGAGCTTTTAATGGGTGGAGTTGGCATCAGACCTGATCCTGAGAAATCCAAATCCAAAACAGCACCTAAGGGGAAAAGTGCGGCTAAGCCCAAGGCAAAAGATAAGCCAAAGGCAAGCCTCTCGCCTGTCTCAAAAGAAGATGCAGAAAAAATCGCCCAGGCCGAAGCTGAGCTAGAAGAAAAGCTTGCCTCACTGCAGAGCTTAGATACTGACCTAGATGAGACGCAATCTGCGTCAGACACCGAACCAGAAGAAGAGACAAACCAAGGCAAAGCTGTCGTCATTGCAAGATCCGAAGTCACTAATTTTGATGATTTTGAAGGATTAGAAGATGATAATGACGATGACAAACCAAGCTAATTTTTCGTTTCGTCGTAGTAGGCATGAAAATTGCTAGACTACCTCGGAATAAGGTAAAGGAATGCGCCATGTTATCGGTCAGCAGAAATGGCATTGCCGCTGCAAATCAAGAGCTCGATGTAATTTCGAATAATATCGCAAACGCGGGAACTACTGGGTTTAAGCGCTCTACTTCACAGTTTGTCGATATGTATACGGGTGCGCAACAAGAGACATCAGCTCCTAACTTGGGTTTGGGCGCCGAAGCATTGGCGCCACGACGTAGTCATTCACAAGGCTCCATCAAAGAAACTGGTCAGACGCTAGATCTTGCGATTACGGGGCCAGGTATGTTTGTGGTGCAGTCGCCCACCGCCGGTGCAATACCGCAGTATACCCGCAACGGTTCCTTTGAATTAGACAAAGACACTAATCTTGTTACTCAAAGCGGTGAGCGCGTATTGATGGCAGACGGTTCCGATCTCCAAATACCGCCCCAAGTGAGATTGCCCAACAATCAAACCGCCGGATTAACGGGCCTTGAAATCAATAACAAAGGTAATGTCGTTGCTACCTATGGCACTGACGGGAAATCAACCATTGTATTAGGTACTTTGGCCTTAGCCTCATTTGAAAATGAAGCCGGTCTTCGCAATGAAGGCGATAATCTATTTTCGGAAACGAATGTTTCTGGGAATGCCAATATCACGCAAGCGGGCGCGCCGGGGATGGGTCAGATACAATCTGGCTCTCTAGAACGCTCTAATACAGATGTTACAACCGAAATGGTTAATTTGATCCGCGCACAACAGGCTTATTCTTCCAATTCAAGGATGATGCAGACAATGTTGGAAATGGATCGAAAACTACTTGAATAAAAGACTATCAGGTCATCCAAGTAAAGTTGGATGATCGCCAAAAAGCGAACGTACTACAGCAAAGGTACATTCCAAGTCATATCAACAACATCACACACACAAGACTCCTCAAGCCAAAGATCGCCTTTAGCTGTTATTTGCAAAGGCTTGCGTAAAGCTAAGATTAAGGCTGCAGGGCGCGGTGGTTCAACGCGCAACATATCCTGGATATGATTAAAAGTTGTTCGAGCGAGAAATAATTCTCCCTTCATAAGTAATCGTTCCATAGGGATTGAAATGGTCCCCAAATTACCTGTACGGGTCAAATCAACTGGGCTTATTCTTATAGAACAGCTGCCACGTGCAATATTTATTAAGCCACAAGACAGTTCAATTTCGCGTTGAAGGTCCACACCACTCATCCGCAGTTCTGCGCTTTGCACAAACATTTGCAAAGTTTGAGTAGGTTGAAGATCTTGCGGCATTAAACCCCCTTAGAAAACATTTCCGACACGTCAGCCAAACTGTTATTTCCCGTTACTTGCGCCAACAACGTACGCAAATTACTGATGGCTGATTTTTTAATTTGCGAGACACGTCCAGTTGTGACCTCTAGCACCTCAGCAATCTCATAAACATTTAATTCTTCAACATAATAAAGCTGCAAAACCAAAGCTTCGCGTTGGGCTAAGCCTTCCAAAGCTTTGCGCAACGCGTTGCGCAATTCAGTTTTTGATAACTCTTCCTCTGGGTTGCCTTTGTCGGACACGTACCAGATTGAATATTCGTCATACACTTCGTCTAGCGATTGATGCACGTTGGATTGAAATGCCTGCGACCACTGATCAAGGTCAGCCATCGTCATATTGAGTTCGACGGCGGTTTCTTGAGCAGTGGGTAAGCGTTGTAGCTTTCGTTCCAGAGCGGCATTTGCCACATTCACTTTACGTTGCATCGAAATGGTTGTGCGGCACAGGTTAGACGAGCGCCGCAAGTGATCCAAAATAGCACCACGAATGCGGATTGATGCATAAGCAGTGAATGTAACGCCTTCGTGGCGCTCAT
>CALGEE010000184.1 GCA_937881525.1 uncultured Sphingomonadales bacterium
CCGACGCGGGAACGGGTTAGTGGATCGACTGATTGAACGTCAGGTCTTTGTTGAGGAGCAGATCGACAAGTTCGCGCATATGGTGCTTTGAAATAGATCTTGTGACCATTCAGAGTTGTTGTTCGGACCCTTTACAATGTCGGTTTGCGCCCAAATACGGAAAGCCTCCCGAAAGGTGGAATATTTCCACATTGATTAAACCCTTCCGCAGAACTACCATCGGCATGCGCTTTTAACTATAGGGTAAAGCGCCTAGGAACAGGAAAGCAATCATGGATATTACAAATCGTTTAATCACCGCCATCGCATTGGCAACTTCAGCCCTCGCTGGAACAGCAGTAATGGCTGACCATCACAAGACGGGCGACCATAGCAAAATGGCTCCAACGAAAAATATCGTTGAAACCGCGTCAGCCGTCCCAGCTCTGAGCACATTGGTTGCCGCTGTGACGGCAGCAGGCCTTGTCGACACGCTCGCAAGCCCAGGACCATTTACCGTGTTTGCGCCAACCAACGCCGCCTTTGAAAAGCTACCCGCAGGTACCGTTGGTACCCTCGTGAAGCCGGAAAACAAGGCAACCTTGACCAAGATCCTGACCTATCATGTGGTTGCTGGTAAATTGACTTCTACCGACATCGTTGCGGCAATCAAGGCAGGCGGTGGCAACGCTTTAGTGACAACCGTCGCAGGCGAAAAGCTGACCGCGCGTTTGTCGGGTAACAGCGTCGTCATCACTGATGGCAAGGGCGGACAGTCTACCGTAACCACCGTTGACCTCATGCAGTCAAACGGCGTTGTCCACGTCATTGATTCTGTATTGCTGCCTTAATTGGTAGCTTTGGTGCCGGTCGCTTTAACCCCGTTCAGCGATCGGCGCCCTTTATACATGCTTGCATGCCAGCTGTGATGAGCACGTCATCTGCCAAAACCACACCCCCATCGATATCGAGAAGTATCACTAGCCTCTCGTAATGTGGGAGATGTCTGTGCATGAGGCTTCAGAAATGAGGGTACGGACATAGGAAGTATCCGTCACCACCGTATCGTGTGTCGGACTGACGTCTGCATTGCCTAGTTTCATAGCGCAAAGCTGACATTCCGCTTCCGGCCCAATTGACGACGTTCAAAGCGCACCAAGAAAATCCCGAAAGCCATGATTTGTAAAGTCATCGCAAATGGCTGGAAGTGGACCGAGAGTGGACTGTCTGCTTTTACGCGTAGGTCAATGAATACCTGACATCTAGTCAGGTAATTCAACCAAATCAGCAATATCAACCTTGCTGATGCAAGGTTCGCTGATGGGAGCCGGCCAGCGCTTTCAACGCCTCCATTCGTGATCCGCTACCCATGTGCGCCAAAATGATTGGCGATAGCTGTCCCGATGCGCAGAACTAGCGCATAGGCATGCTCTATTGGAGCGATGTAAAGCGTTTCTATCTCCGCATAGGCTTGGGTTTCGCCATCGGGATAATCTGTGGGCGCTAGGACTTGGTAATCGGCAACGTAAGGCAAGGAAACCGGAAAGGCCCGGCGCATTTGGGTGAGGGCATCCTCAATTCTGAGCGTGAAGACCATTTCCAGCACGTCGTCCCGACTAATATCATTGGAGCGCGCAAAGGCTGGAACCTGCACGGCCTTTAAAAACATATGCTGGAGGAGTGCCAGGCGCAACGCGTGGAGTGCGCCAAGCGAGCGGCGCAAATCTTCCCTGTCAGATGGCGGCGTCGCTTCCTGCGGAATGTGATCAAGGAGGCGATGGAGGTGCAGCCCATCCACGCGAAGGCGGGACGCAAGCCTTCGAAACACACCCGCCCTGTCATCCTTCGTGAGGTGCTCCGCCATCGCAAGGCAGGCGTTAGCGAGATGGTTTTCCGTTCCCCGATAGGGACGGCTTGCCCAATAGGCAGAGTTGAACAACTCCCCATAGGCGGCGACCGTTTTGATGCTGGCCAACCGATCCGCCGCGCGGATCATACGGACAAGAGATTGACCGCGCCGTGAGGCGGTAAGGACCTCTGCCACGCTCTCCAAATCCTCACTGGCCGCCGATCCGACACCTGCAAGGATATTCACGGGATAGCCGAGCTGCTGAAGGATTGCGTTGTGGGGAATTGCGCGGATCTGCCGCAGGTTCATATCCCGGTCCGCCGTTAGGTCTGACTGCCGACGCGACCTTCGAGAGCCCGTTTCATTGAGCAGACCAAGGCCAAAGGCCGTGACGGCTCTGGGATAGGTTTTGGAACTGAGATGCTCTCGCTGCACACGTCGGATACCGCGATAGAAATCGAGACTAATGTCAGTGCGCGCATAAAATGGGTCATTTTCGGAGCAGGGCGGGACGATTTCAACCTCGGCAATGCGGGCAAGCGTTGCCAAGGCCAGGGCGTCGTTGCGGAAGAAAAGATAGCCATCACCGCCCTGAAAGCTAGCTTCGAGTTCCAACCTTATGCCGCTTTGAGAAAATTGGGCTCGTGCCCAGTTGCTCATGGGATAATGCATCCGATCTTCAATTGAGGTCGGGTGCGCCCCTCTGCCCATGGACTCTCCATGCGTATTAAAGATCAGCGCCGAGACGTCTGTCAGGCCATGCCGCGCCATTATGCGCGCTAGGCTGCCGTGCAGACGCTCAATGGCAAGGGCGGCGGGAAGCTGTCCCACAAACCGGCCCGCGTCGGAAAAGCCAGTCTGTATTGAGACGCGTCCGCGCACCCTAGCATAGGCTTGGTAAATCGGCTCACGCAGCAGGGCCTCAAGAAACCGCGCGCCGTGCTCCATTGCTGTCTCTGTCTCAAATAGGGGCGAGACATCGACTTTCCCGTCAATGCCGAAGAGCTTTGCAAAATAGAGTGCCGAAAGAACCGTCTGCGGCTGCTCACATTCGGCAATGAGCATACGGATAGGCGTATCAGAATCCACATGATGCAGAATTTGCGCCATCGCGATGAACTGCCGAAGCGCCGTTGTGCTCTCGCTTGCCAGCGCGGCGAAGTTGGACCGCAATGGCCGTACATCTGAAAGCAATTCTCGAAGCCGCTTGAGCGCCGTGCGACTTCCAAGGTCCAAAGTGTTGTCCGGGTCGATCCGGCGCCGAATGGCATTGTGCAATTGTGATGCGTTGACCCGAAAATGGACCCATCCCATACCCAGCCCATCGCTCTGCATGGCAGAAGCAAGCGTTATCAAAGCCTTTGCCTGATCCGGGCTCTCGCAGATTTTTGCCTCTACTCTCAGCGCATCAACGATAGGGGCAAGCGACAAAAGCTTTGCTGGATGATCTGCTGTCAAGTGATTGGCAGCGGCAGACACATCCTCAGGCTCTGACACATCTTCCGCAAACAAAGAGGCTATATGCTGGCTGTGCTCTTCTGCGGCCCGGAGCTGACCGATCAGGGGGTGCTTCGGGGCGGCTGCCTCCAGCATATGTGCATAGAGGCCTAAGCGCTGGGCTTTTTCAGCGAGCCGATATCTTAAACTTGTTGCCCAACCAATATCGGTGCGGCCATCCATATCATAGCCGACCCAAGTCGCGAGCCGATACGGTTGCGGCAACAAGTTCCTCCACAAGTCGGGCCAACGGAGGGCCGCTGCCTCCAGTGCGGTGTTAACGAGGCGGTCGCGCGCGCGCTGTGCGCGTCGCATCGCAGCCATTGCTTCTTCATGCTCCCAGTCGAGCGTGACGGCCCGCCGAGGTGTTCCCGCGCATATATCCACTGTGCCGTCTGACATGTTGCTAGCCGCCTGAGCAACAGCGTCGCTCTGTGCGCCAGAGAGTAAAAAAGTAGGATGCGCGGTGAAGACAATATGAAGCAGTGGGCGCTCGACACGATCGGCAAAACGATCAAAATTACCCTCAGCCTGGTTCAATATCGCTCGCCATCTGAGGAGATTATCTGCATCCTCCACAGGGCTCAACAGCTGCTGCAACCGACGTGACCGGCTGTTCAGCGCTTCGTGATAAAAGTCGCTGACCAGAGACCCAATATCCCCTAATGTCAGCGCGCCATTCTCAAGCTCCCGAGAAATGTCATGGCCCAATTGGAATACGGGGTTGAAGAGCGGCGTCTCTGCGGTCTGCTGATGCAGTTGCTGGAGCCGGGCGCGCAGGTCACTTGCCGTGTTTAATTCCATGTTACCCCTACTTCCCAACACTGATTTCCATCCTACCGTTCGTAGGCTTTTCCGGTTGTCAATCAATGGTCGTGCATACCAATTCAGAGCCACGAGCGTTAGGCGAGGTGAGCCGATGCGGGTCCGTGTTCCCCGTCAGCATTCAATATACAGATTAGTTGCATAAAATAATTGAGTGTTTTTGGGTTTATCTTAGTGGCTGTAAGGAACGAACATGAACGCAAAACACTCCTTAAATCACAGCATCAAATCTGTGCCATTGGTGCTGACGGGGAACAACATTGAAGCGAATCAGCCCCCTAGAAACAAAGCTTCTATCCGTACCAAACAATATCGGCTGATGCCTATCTGATGCCTAGTAAATCAGGAACCAACAAAAGCATATTGCGCGTTACTGTAAGTCATTAAAAAATTGGTGCACCCGGAGCGATTCGAACGCCCGGCCCTCAGATTCGTAGTCTGATGCTC
>CALGEE010000185.1 GCA_937881525.1 uncultured Sphingomonadales bacterium
CCGCGCTGGGGTCGTGGGCAAGACTTGACGCGATCGGAGAAAGAGGCAGTCACGTCTCAGGCAGATTCGTTCAGCAATGCGACGTCGTAGGACAGGACGAAATGCTTCGAGGGGGTATTGGTGACGGTGACTTCGATCGTACGTTGCCGGTCCGTCAGGTACACCATTTCGGTGGTCATCAACGGGCTTCCGGACTTGATGTCAAGTTTCTGCGCCTGGGTCTTGTTGGCGACCTCGGCGCGAGCGGTGATCAGGACGCGCTCGATCTTTATGTCCAGACAGCGAGAGACGTTCTTGAAAATCAGGACATCGGTAAAATCCTCGATCTTTAGCTGCGAGCCGATGTCGCGCGGAAAATAGCTGGTAATCAACGTGCGCGGCTGACCGCCTTGCGCCAGATAGCCGCGCAGGCACCAGCCTTTTTCCCCCGGCGCCATGCCTAGGTGCTTTTCGATAACCGGGCTGCGTTCCAACCCGTATTCGGTTATGACAAGCTGGGCGCCGGTGGTGAAATCGGTCAAGTCTTCGAGTGAGTTGAACTTCATTCCGGCGCGCACGGTCGGGCTTTTTGCGGTGACCTTGGCTGGCTTTGCCGACCGTTTCTGGATCATGCCCAGATCCTCGAGTTCGCGAAGAGCGCGGCGCACGGTAATCAGGCTGACGCCGAGATGTGCCTCGATTTCCGCTTCCTTGGGCAGGTCGCTTCCCAACTCCAGATCACCACGTACGATTAGACCGCGGATCATGTCAGCAAGCTGCTGAAAGAGGGGTCCGTTTTCCCGGCTCAGTTTCTGTCTCGGAAACCTCTCGATTGGAGTGACAATAGCACCCGACATCAATGATCCTTCGCATATCAAGTGCGGTTTCAGAATTTTGTCATATCTGTCCGCCTACCCATTTACCAGAGCAAAGCGTATAACGTCATCGACGATGCGTCACGCCAAAAGCGCGAGCGGTTCTTCCAGTGCAAGAACGAAAGCGCTAAGCAACTCGACCGCCTGTGTCTCGGAAATTCTGTCGGCATTAGCACAAAGGAGCGCATTTGCCTCTTCCCGGTCCGTGTCAACAACTAGCACAATCCGAAGCGCACGACCCGGTCGAATCGGCATGTTGACCGGCATGACGCGTGCGGCCCGCAAAACCAGCAGGGACGCCGTCGCCGGGTGCGACGCCATGTTCCCCCCATCATTCAGCACCTCCAGACGCAGTCGGCGTTCGGTCCCGATCGACAGATCGGATGCACCGCTGATCAGTATCTGTCGGTCAGCGACCTCGAGGGCGATGGAGGGCTGATCTACAACGCCGGTTACCGCAAGGGCTGTTCTTGCCGCTCTGAGCGCGGCATCCTCGATGTCGATAGTCATCCCGACGCGGGCCGCATCAGCGGCGAGCCGGAAAAAATCCACGAGTGAAACTGTTGCCGAGAAAGCAACGGACTGCGATATCTTCGTCGGCAGAATCTGTTCGGGCAGGATCAAAGTGGCCGGTGCTTGATAAGCAAGGACATCGGCGGCGACAATCCTGCCTGTCGGCCCCGTGCCAGGCAGATCATCGAGCGCGATGCCCTTTTCCCGCGCCAAACGCCGAGCATAGGGCGACACCGCGCGGCGCGTTTGACTTGAGGACGTCGTGGCGATGTTCATCTAGCGATCCCGCCGATCCGCGCTCCCATGGCAACCACTTGTCCAACCTCGACCTCGACCGAATGGAGCACGCCACTTGCCGGCGCGTCGATCTCGACCACGGCTTTGTCGGTTTCGATTTCGGCAACCAGTTCACCTTCGATCACCTTGTCGCCCTTGGCCTTTGCCCAGCGGATCAACGTGCCTTCGCTGACCGTCAGATCGCCGAATGGCATCATGATCGGCTCATCGTCTCCCGCAGGAGAAGCGGCGACGGGAACCGGGGCTGCGGCCAGCTTCGGCGGCGCCGGTGCCGCAACTGGTGCGATAGCAGCGGGGCGGCCAGAGCTTTGTGAAAGCCAGTGCTGGGGGACCGGGGGACGCCCCGCTATGACGTCGAGGACGGCCCGCGCGATGCGGTCGGGGTTGACAATCATCGCCTGTTCAAGGACTGGCGCAAAGGGGTGGGACACCGCCTCGGAATGCAGCCGCCCTGGAGGCGCGTCGAGTTCATCGAACGCCAGTTCGTTGACGGCTTGCGCGATTTCGCCGCCAAGCCCGCACATTGCCCAGGCCTCGTCGACCACCAGAAGCCGGTGGGTGCGCCGAACGCTGTCGATAACAGTGTCGATATCGAACGGCATGATGGTGCGCGGATCAATGATCTCGGCCTCGATCCCTTCGGCCGCCAGTACCTCTGCCGCCGCTTCGGCCTGCCCGACCAGCTGGCCGGTGGCCACGATGGTGATATCCCTGCCCTGCCGCGCAATCCGGGCCACGCCGAACGGGACGTAATGGTCGCCCTCCGGCACCTCGCCCTTGGAGGCATAAAGTGCCTTGGGTTCGAGAAAGACTACCGGATCGGACGCACGCAACGCGGTTTTCATCAACCCTTTGGCATCGGCGGGGTTGGAGGGCAGGCAAACGATAAGACCCGGCATTTGCGAGAAGATGGGGTGGTAGCTGCCGCTGTGATGTGGGCCAGAACTGCGCAACGCACCTACGGCAGCGCGCAGCACGAAAGGCGCCGACATACCGCCATTGCTCATGTAGCGCAGCTTTGCACCCTGGAGCATAATCTGCCCGGCGGCCTCAAAAGCAAAATCGGCGAACATCACGTCTGCAATCGTGCGCGCGCCGATGGCCGAGGCGCCGATGGCGGCGGCGGTGAAACCCTGTTCGGAAATCGGGGTGTCGACCATGCGTTGCGCACCGAACTCGACCCAAAGATCCTTGGTATGGG
>CALGEE010000186.1 GCA_937881525.1 uncultured Sphingomonadales bacterium
CAGTTTTGATCGGCTCTACGCCGTGAATGTTGCGGGTACGATGTTCACGATGCAGGCGGTCGCCCGCCACATGATGGCGCGGGGTAAAGGTGGGAAAATTATCAATATGGCTTCACAGGCCGGTCGGCGCGGCGAGTCACTTGTGGCGGTTTACTGCTCGACCAAAGCTGCCGTGATTTCACTGACCCAATCCGCAGGTCTGAACCTCATCGGGCATGGTATCAATGTGAACGCAATTGCCCCCGGCGTCGTTGACGGTGAACATTGGACCCATGTTGATGCGATGTTCGCCAAGTTGGAGAATAAGAAGCCTGGACAGAAGAAAGCTGAGGTCGCAGCAAGCGTGCCTTTTGGCCGTTTCGCGACACCAGATGACCTGACCGGGATGGCCGTGTTCCTCGCTTCAGATGATGCCAATTACATCGTTTCGCAGTGCTACAACGTGGACGGTGGCCAATGGATGAGCTGACGTGCCCGCGCGTGCGACGTGCACATTCAAAGGGTACCTGCCAGAGGCAAACCGCATGAAGAAAGTCGTGGTTATTGGCGAAGTTTTGGTTGAAATCATGGCCGACAGCATCGGCGATGGTTTTCTTGAAGCAATTGGGCTTACCGGCCCTTTCCCGTCCGGTGCACCCGCAATTTTCATCGATCAGGTCGCGAGACTCGGTCAACCTTGCGGCATTGTCTCGGCAGTTGGAGATGATGATTTTGGCATAATCAATCTCAAGCGGCTTTCTATGGATGGTGTGGACATATCAGGGGTCTCAATTGACCCTGATCGCCCCACAGGTAGCGCCTTCGTGCGGTATCATGCGGATGGGTCCCGCGATTTTGTTTACAACATAAAACACAGTGCTTGCGGGACGATCCCAAGAACGCCCGAGGTGGCGCAGGTTCTCGATGCCGCAGATCACCTCCACGTCATGGGGTCTTCGCTATCCAGCTCCGAATTTGTGGCGCTGAATCTTGAGGCCGCCCGCAAAGTCAAAACCAATGGCGGGACAATTTCCTTCGACCCAAACTTGAGAAAAGAAATTCTGAGCGCGCCCGGACTACGGGATGCCATGGCCGATGTCCTGTCCCTTACGGATGTGTTCCTTCCAAGCGGAGAAGAACTAACGCTCCTCACCGACGCGACCGATCCAGCGATTGCCGCGAAAGAGCTTCTGGCGCTTGGGCTTCAATATGTTGTTCACAAAATGGGGTCGGGCGGCGTCCGCATTTATGACGCGAGCGGCGACCGTTTCGTCCCCGCTTATTCGGTGACTGAAATCGACCCAACCGGCGCAGGCGATTGTTTTGGCGGCGCGTTCATTGCGCTTTGGCTTCAAGGGTTGGACATCGACAAAGCCGTTTCCCTTGCCTCAGCAGCCGGTGCGTGTGCCGTTCAGCATCGTGGTCCTATGGAAGGCGCGTCGAGCCTCGAGACGCTTGTTCGTTTCGTCAAAGAACACAAAGACCAACGAAACATCGCTGGGAGTTGAGCGCATGAATGTCCACGAGCTTATTGAACGCAATAGGAACGGAGAGAGTATCGGCTTGCCGAGCTTCTGCACCGCAAATCAGCACGTCTTGGAGGCGACGCTCGGTTTCGCGGCCGAAAATGAGCTGCCCGTTCTGATTGAGGCCACCTGTAATCAGGTCAATCAGGAGGGTGGATATACCGGCATGAAACCCGCCGACTTTGCGTCTTGGGTCGCGCGGATGGCAAGCCATGCTGGGGTCAAGACGGATCAATTGCTTTTGGGCGGCGATCACCTTGGCCCGAACCCCTGGCGTGATGAACCGGTCGCCGCCGCGATGCGCAAAGCCGAGATGTTGGTGCGCAGCTATGTCGAAGCGGGTTTTCAGAAGATACATCTAGACGCAAGTATGGCCTGCGACGGCGAACCGCGCCCGAGCTTTTCGGACATCGCGCAAAGAGCCGCGCACCTGTGCAGAATTGCGGAAGACTATGCGCCAGATCCGTCAAAATTGATCTACGTTATCGGATCCGAAGTTCCCGTACCTGGGGGCGAGACGGACGATATGCAGGATCTCCAAATCACGACACCAGAACGGTTGGATGAAACCGTCCAAACGCATGAAGCCGCCTTCCGCAAAGAGGGCTTAGAAGGAGCGTGGGAGCGCGTCGTCTCAGTTGTGACGCAGCCCGGGGTAGATTTCAGCCACAGCTCTGTTCATCAGTTCGATCCTGCCGCGGCAGTTGACCTTGTCGCAGCGATTGACCGGCACCCGCGTTTGACCTTCGAAGGTCATTCAACAGATTATCAGCCCACATCCAGCCTCGCCCAACTTGTCGAGCGTCACGTCTTCTTCCTCAAGGTCGGACCGGAACTGACTTTCCGGTTTCGCGAGGCGGTTTTTGCATTAGCTGCAATCGAGGACAGGGTTTGTCCAAAGACGGTATCTGGGATCATCGGCGTGCTCGACGAAGCAATGGACAATGCGCCCGCGCACTGGGACGGCTACTATGCTGGAACACCAGCGGACATCGCGTTGCAACGTCATTTCAGCTTTAGCGATCGGATTCGTTATTATTGGCAAGAAGCGCCCGTGCGTGACGCCGTTGATCGACTTCTCAACAATCTTGTCGCAGCAGACGTCCCCAATGGGCTTGTCACGCAGGTCTTCGGCGGACTTGAATTTGACGAAACCTCCGGCGACATCCGCACGCTTCTGGACACTCATGTGAGCAAAGCGGTTTCAAGATACTACGCGGCATGTGGCTTTGGCTTCGCGCCATCGTCAGACCGAAAACCCATGCGATGAAATTATCCAACGCCACACTGCGCGACCTGCCAGATCCGATCCTGCGCCCAAGCTATGACCGCTCTTCCCTGACCAAAGTTGCGAAAGCTGCCCGCGACCATCCCTACGCGTGGCTGGGACAATGCCAGTTTTATGGAAATCTCATCGATGAACCGCGCTTCGCGGGTGCCTTTGAGGGCTGGTTGCAGATGATTTGGGCGGATGGTTTGAGCGCTTCGTTGAACAAGTATTTGTACGGCTATCACTGAAAAGGACGCGGCTATCAAAGCAATAATTTTTCCCACTCGTGGTGAAGTCACCTACGCAAGCCTTCCCGATCCCGTTGCGGGCAACGGCGAAGTGGTGATCGCGGTCAAGGCCAGCGGACTCTGCCACACAGATTTCGAAGTGTTGAAGGCCAATTACGGAACGTCCGCATTTCCCGTGGTTCCGGGTCACGAATACGCTGGCGTGGTGGCTGATGTCGGGCCCGGCGTCACAGGTTTTGCCGTTGGGGACCGGGTCGTTGTTGACCCAAACCTCGAATGTGGCACGTGCCGCGCCTGCCTACGCGGCTGGGCTCATTTGTGCGACTCCCTCGGCGCATATGGCGTAACCGAAAACGGAGGCTTTGCCGAGTTCAGTCGGGTCAAAGCATCCGCGCTTCACCGGATCGGGGACATGGACTTCAGCATAGCCGCCTTGTGCGAACCGATGGGATGCGTCCTGAATGGGCTTGATGCCGTGCGTTCCCCAATAACGGACAATGCACTGATTTTCGGGGCCGGTCCTATGGGCTTACTGTTGGCCATGGCGTTGAGCGCCCGCAATGTGCCTGACATTGTGTTCACTGATATTGATGATACTCGACTGGAACTGGCGGCAAGTTTTGGTTTTAATTTCGTGACCTCTGGATCCTCTCAATTGGCGGCCCTGCACCACGGGGTTGATCTGGTCGTGGATGCCACCGGCGTTCCTGCGGTCGCGGGCAATCTGGTAAACTACATGGCCAATGGCGCGAAAGGCCTGTTCTTCGGCGTCTGCCCATCTGACACACGCATCGAGATGCCCCCGTTCGAGGTGTTCCGCCGTCAATTGACATTCGCCGGCTCTCATTCGTTGAACCACAACATCCCGCAAGCACTCGAAACGATCGCCGCTTTCGGTCCGGATATCAGCCGCGTCGTGTCGCATCGCATGCCTTTGGAAGATGTCTCCAATATTCTGTTGTCCAGCCCGCCGAAAGGGAGCTTAAAAATACAGGCAACGATAAGCTGATTGTGCGGTTTATGCGATGGAGCCTTGCGACAAAATCCATTGGTTAGAATTCATAGGAAGCGGCCCTTAAGTGCATGGCAACCGGCTCAAATGACAGCTTCTGATGTTGTCGTTGGGCCAGATATGACAAATGGCAACTAAGTCCGC
>CALGEE010000187.1 GCA_937881525.1 uncultured Sphingomonadales bacterium
TTCTTCGACAGCCTCGGGGTGGAGGCCAACGGCAATATTTGCGTCGCCACTATCGGCGAATGCGGTATTAGCGTCATTTCGCCCGATGGGGAGTTGGTCGAATTTGTTGCGACCGATGATATATTCACCACCAACATTGCGTGGGGCGGCGGCGATATGATGGACGCTTATATTTGCCTGTCGGGCAGCGGGCGTCTCGTGAAAACCCGTTGGGCGCGGCCGGGGCTTAAGCTGCAATATTAGAACTGGAAATCGGGGTATGCGACGGCACAAGGAAGCGCATCTCATTAACCGCATCGGCTGGCTGCGCGCGTCGGTTCTTGGCGCCAATGACGGCATAGTATCGACCGCAAGCCTGATTGTAGGTGTCGCCGCCGCGCAATCTGCGCCTGCAACAATCCTGCTTACGGGAATTGCGGGGCTGGTTGCTGGCGCAATGTCGATGGCGGCTGGCGAATATGTGTCGGTCAGCTCGCAGGCGGATTCCGAAAGCGCGGATCGTGCGCGCGAAGAGAATGAGCTGGCAACGATTCCAGACAAGGAACGTGAAGAGCTTATCGGCATTTACGAGCTACGGGGCCTCAACCGGGCCCTGGCGGAGCAGGTGGCCGACAAGTTAACGGAGCATGATGCGCTGGCCACGCATTTGCGTGACGAGCTTGGCATGGCAGCGCATACTGCCGCGCGGCCAGTGCAAGCCGCATTGGCCTCGGCCGCTGCGTTCACTATTGGTGCGTCTTTGCCGCTTGCGATGGTCCCGCTGTCTCCTGCCGCCTATCTCAGTTGGACTGTGTCGATCACTGCCCTTTTGTTTCTTGCCGTCCTTGGCGCAGTTGGCGCAAAAGCAGGCGGCGCCCCCATCGGTCGGGCCGTGCTGCGCGTAACCTTCTGGGGGGCGATTGCGATGGCGGCGACGGCTGCTATTGGGGCGTTGTTCGGCACAACGGTCGCCTAAGGAAAAACATGACCTTCAATACTGTAATCTTCGATTTTGGCGGGGTTATCACGTCTTCGCCATTTGAGGCCTTTAACCGCATGGAGGCGAAAAACGGCTTGCCCAAGGATTTCGTCCGCAGCGTAAATGCCCGCAACCCCGACGATAATGCCTGGGCGAAGTTCGAGCGGGCGGAGTGCAGCGCGGCTGAATTCGACACTTTGTTTGCCGCTGAAGCGCGCGCTTTGGGGCATGAACTTGACGGGGCTTCGGTTATCGCCTGCCTATCGGGGGACATCCGACCCGACATGGTGGCCGCGCTTGATATGCTTAAGTCCAAGGGTTTTGGGCTTGGCTGCATCACCAACAATGTGCCGTCCGGAAAAGGTGCTGGCATGGCGATGAGTGACGAGAAAGCCGCCGCAATCTCCGCCGTTATGGATAGGTTCGACCACATCATTGAATCGAGCAAGGCCGGCGTGCGCAAACCCGACCCGCGCATTTATGCCATGATGTGTGCGGCTTTGGAAGTTAAGCCATCACAATGCATCTACCTTGATGACCTTGGCATTAACTGCAAACCGGCTGCGGCGATGGGAATGGCAGCGATCAAAGTCACCAGCGGGGTTCAGGCTTTAAACGATTTGGGCGCGCTATTGGCGTTGACCTTCACGCCTTTAGGCGTCTAGGCCACAGGCACTCCGTCTCTCCCAGCATCTGGAGCGTTTCATGGCTAAAAAACTCTTCCCCGACGCAAAATCGGCGCTCGATGGCATATTGAAAAACGACATTATTATCGCGAGCGGCGGCTTTGGCCTTTGTGGCCTGCCAGAACGTTTGTTGGATGCTGTGCGCGACAGCGGGGTCACTGGCCTGACATTTGTTTCGAACAATGCCGGCATCGACAATGAAGGTATTGGCATGCTGCTTCGCACCAAGCAGGTCAAGAAAATGATCTCCTCTTATGTTGGCGAGAACAAAGAGTTTGAGCGGCAGTATCTTGCTGGTGAGCTTGAAGTCGAATTCTGCCCCCAAGGCACATTGGCTGAGCGTATGCGTGCAGGCGGTGCGGGCATTCCCGGCTTTTATACAAAGACCGGTGTTGGCACTTTGGTCGCCGAGGGCAAGGAAACGAAGGATTTTGGCGGCGAGGAATATATTCTCGAACGCGGGATATTCGCCGATCTTTCCATCATCAAGGCATGGAAGGCCGATGAAAGCGGGAACCTTGTCTTTCGCAAAACAGCGCGTAATTTCAATCTGCCGGCGGCGACCTGCGGCAAAATTTGCGTGGTCGAGGTGGAGGAGATTGTGCCCGCGGGTAGCCTTGACCCGGACTGTATCCATCTGCCCGGTGTCTATGTGCAACGGATGATCGTCGGCGCGCCGTACGACAAGAAAATCGAGTTCCGTACCGTTCGTCAGGAGGTAGTGTGATGACGTGGACC
>CALGEE010000188.1 GCA_937881525.1 uncultured Sphingomonadales bacterium
CATGGCTCGATGATCCCGCGCGCCGGTGGTCGTATTTCGCCATGAAGGTCACGGATTTGCCCAAGGCATGCGCGATTTCCTTGGTCGCCTGTTTGGTGATGACATGGAAATCCGCTGTCGTGACCATCGCGTCATAGCGGATGTTGATTTCTTCCTGCCCTGCTTCTGCCTCTCCCTTCGAATTCTCGACGGGGATGCCCGCGCCATAAAGCCCGTTGCGCAAGGCACGCATCAGCGGTTCTTCCTTGGTGGTTTGGAACAGGTGATAATCTTCGTTATAGGCGGACACGGGCGTCAGGTGATCGGTGCCGCCATCGCGCAGGGCGTCATAGCTTTGTTCGAAAATATAGAATTCCAGTTCCGTCGCAGCCATCGGCTGATAGCCCAGCGCCTGTGCGCGGGCGACTTGCCGTTTCAGGATCGCGCGGGGGGAAATGGCGATTTCCTGATGCGTGTGATGGTCCAGCATGTCGCACAGCACCAGTGCCGTGCCGACCAGCCATGGCACACGGCGCAGGGTGGAAAGATCAGGCTTCATCACATAATCGCCATAGCCCTTTGCCCAAGAGGTCGAGGCATAGCCTGCCACTGTCACCATCTCCATGTCAGTGGCAAACAGGTAGTTGCAGCAGTGGGTTTCTTGATAGCCCGAATCCAGAAAATGCGCGGCATGGAACCGCTTGCCAACAAGACGGCCCTGCATATCGGGTGCAGCAACCATGACGGTGTCAATCTCGCCCGCGTCAAAGGCTGCGCGTAAATCATCCAGCGTCATCAGTCCCGCCATGGTGATTGCCCCTTTATTCTATGCTTGAAAAGGGGATGGGGGCGAACCCCCATCCTTCTGGATTACGAATACCGATACGGCCGTCCGGCCTGATCCATCGCGGCATTATAGTTGCGGAAAATGTCGACCACCTTGGCTTTGGTTTCCGATTCCGCTGCGATTTCTTCCCAGAATGCACGCGCCGCAGTCTCGACCGTGGCCCATTCAGCGTCGGGAATGGATGTCAGTTCCAGCTTCTTGCTTTCGGTACGCAGACGGGCTTCGCCTGCCCAGTACCAATGCTGGCGATAGTAATGCGATTGTTCGAAACAGGTGGTCATCAGAACCTGCAGATGCGGCGGCAATTCGTTCCAGCGTTCCATGTTGGAAAAGAAATGCCCGATCCACGCGCCCGAAATGTTATTGGTCAAGAAATGTGATGTGACATCGGCCCAGCCAACCTCGTGCGCTTCAGTGATGCCGCACCATGCCACGCCGTCGATTTCGCGGGTTTGCAGCGCGATTTCAACGTCTTCCCACGGCACAGTGACCGGCACGACGCCGAATTGCGACAAGAACCGACCAGCTGTTGGGAAGGTGAATACACGCTTGCCCTGCAAGTCCGCCAGCGATGTGATCGGCGTTGACGTGATGAAATGGCAAGGGTCCCATGATCCGGCAGAGATGTGTTTCACGCCGACCTTGGCATATTCTTCGCCCCAGATTTCATTCAGGCCCCAATTGTTAAACAAGGCCGGCACATCAAGGCTGTAACGGCTGGCAAACGGGAAATAACCGCCGAGCACCGTGACTTCGGTGGGCGACGCCATGCTGTCATCATCCGATTGCACAGCGTCGATTGTGCCGCGCTGCATGGCCTGAAACAACTCACCAGTGGGAACGAGCTGGTCAGCATAGAACAGGTCGATCTGCATTTCATCGCCCGCGATGGCATTGAACATGTCAATCGCGGGTTTTGCCACCTGCGCGCCCAGCGATGCGCCGGCGTAGGTTTGCATCCGCCAGCGAATGGTGGATTGCGCGTGAACCGCAGGGGCGGCTAACGCAGCGGCACCGCCAAGGGCACCTGTCGTCAGGAACTTACGTCTCGTCGTGGTCATGATCTTTCCTTCCGGTTGGGGTGAAAATCCGGCGGGTTGGCCCGCTCTTCGTCGTAATTCAGGGGAACAGAACGCTGGGCAGCCATAGCGCGATCTGTGGAAACGCCATCACAAGGCCCAGCCCAATGATCATCACGCCCACAAAGGGAATGATGGAGCGGTAGATCTCGGTCAGGGTAACCTCGTTAGGGGCCATGGCGCGCATCAGAAACAAATTATAGCCAAAGGGTGGCGTCATATAGGCAATCTGGCAGGTGATCGTGTACAGCACGCCGTACCAAATCAGGTTGAACTCTAGCATCTGCACGATCGGCACATAAAGCGGCGCGACAATCACCAGCATCGCGGTATCGTCCAGAAACATTCCCATCAGCAAGAACGACACCTGCATCAGGATCAGGATTTCCCAACGGCCAAGCCCCAGATTATCCATGAATAATTGCCGTACGAAATCCACCGCGCGCAGCCCGTCAAAGACAGCGCCAAAGGCCAGCGCGGCAAGGATGATCCACAAAAACATGCACGAAATCGCCAGCGTTTTCTTTGTGCAAGTTTCCAGTATCGCCCAAGTCATGCGTCCCTTGGCAACGCTCACGGCCAGGGCTGAAATCGCGCCGACGACAGCGCTTTCGACTAGACGTGTATAGCCCAGCACAAACGGCACCATCATCACCGCGAAAATGGCCAACGGCATCAGCCCCGACAACAGCAGCATGTATCTTTCACGCTTGGTGACCTGCGCCAATTCCTCTGGGTCAATCGCGGGGCCAAGGGCAGGGTTCATCCGGCAACGCAGCCAGATATAGAGGATGAACAAAACCGCAAGCATCAGCCCCGGCACCAGTCCCGCCGCCCAAAGATGCGTCACCGGCTGGCGTGCGATCATCGCATAAAGCACCAGCACCACCGATGGTGGCACCAGAATCCCAAGGCTCGACCCCGCCTGAATGACGCCCGTCACCATCAATTTATCATAATTCCGCTTGAGCAGTTCGGGCAGCGCAATCGTGGCGCCAATCGCCATGCCAGCCACGCTCAGCCCGTTCATCGCGGAAATCAGCACCATCAGCAGGATCGTCCCGATCGCAAGCCCCCCCGGCACAGGGCCGAACCAGACATGGAACATCCGGTAAAGATCATCAGCCAGTTTGCTTTCGGACAACACATAGCCCATGAAAATGAACATCGGCAGGGTCATTAGCGGGAACCAGTTCATCAGCTTGATGGTCTGTGCAAAGGCCAGATCATGCCCGCCGCGATCACCCCAAAGCCACACCGCCGCAACGACAGCAACAAAGCCGATGACACCGAACATCCGCTGCCCCGTCAGCATCACGGCCAGCATTGACCCGAACATCAATGCGGCGATCATTTCATAGGGCATTGGTGTCACGCTCCGCGATTTTGATGCCCCGCAGGGTGGCGATATCCCGGATCAGAAAGGCGCTGCATTGCAGGATCATCAGGACGATGCCGAAACACATGATGATCTTGATCGGTGCCATATATGGCTGCCACAATCCGCGCCGCCGTTCACCGTATTCCAGCGCAAATTGCGTGCTTTCGATCCCGCCCCAAAGCAAAACACCCAGATATGCGATCAAGGTAAAAATCGTGATACAATCCACCGCCGCCTTGGTCTTGTCTGACCAACGGTCGTACAGAAGGTCCATCCGCACGGCTGACCCCATCTGCAATGAATAGGCCCCGCCCAGCATGAAATACCCCATCAGCAGAAACTGCGCCATTTCATCGGTCCAGATCTGTGGCGAAAACCCCGCACGCGCCACAGCGCCCCAAGCCAGCACGCCCATCAGCGCAAACAGGCTCCACATCGCAAGCCGCCCCACGCGATAATTCAGCGCCTCGACCATATTCAGATAGGTCATCACAAAACGGGGCATGGCATGCTCGTCACCTGTTTGATTGCACGGGTCAGCACACGGACCAAACGTGTGGCAATTTCCATCTGTGCCTTTGGCGTCGCGATCAGGTCATTGCGCAGTTCCAGCATCACATTTTCCAGCCCATAAGGCAGCGCATGCAAGCGCAAGGTATGCGTGACATGATCTGCCGCAGAATACGGTGCATTCAATACGGTCAACAGGCCTAGATCATCAGCCTCTGCAACAATCTGCCGCGCCAGCGCCGGCAGATCATCGTGGATCACCCCGCATTCGACATCGCGTGGAACGCCGTGCCATGTTGGCGAAAATGAATGGATCGTCACAACAACAGGCCGCCTGCCCAGCGCCAGCGCACGGGCAATACGGGCACGAACGAGGTTGTGAAACGGCAGATACACGCTCTCCATCCGCGCCAGCCTTTCGCCAACGGTGATGCTCTGGTTCATCACAACAGGGTAAAGCTCGGACTGTGCCGGGCAGGCATCAGGGCGGTCGGGGCTGCGATTTAAATCAAAGATCAGTCGCGACAATGGCGCATGGACCAGTTCGGCACCTCCATGATCGCGCGCCAGCAGCGGGCCCAGCGCGCGGGCCAAACCCAATGCGCCCAGATCACTGGCCGCATGTGATGCCAACAAGTCAGGCGCAGCATCCACCCATGGCACAACAACATCATTGGATGCGTGTTCGCAAATCAGGATCACGTAAGGCACGGTTTCAGCCTGATCGCCGGATTGATCCCAGCTGATCACACTGCCCGCCCAATCTGGTCCTGATCCTGTCATCGTCTGCATCCCCGGCAGCTTGAAAACTGCGCTACGTCAAGGCTGCACCGCCTTGCATTTTTGTGTCAAGTTAATTTCCTTTCTTTCTTTTTTGAAACAAACGTTTCAGATTAGCGATGACGACAGGAAGAATCGCATGACCCAGTTTCAAACTCTCGAAGACCAGTTGCGCGCTGCCATGCCTGCCATGACCCGTGCCGAACGCCGATTGGCCAGCCATATGCTGGGGAACTTTCCCTTGTCGGTGCTGGGCACAGTAGCGACTATTGCGCAGGATGCGGGCGTCTCTGCCCCGACAGTCGTGCGGTTTGTGCGCAAGATCGGGTTTTCCGGCTACCCCGAGTTTCGCGCGCAACTGCACGAAGAAATGGGCGAACGACTGGCGTCGCCAATCACAAAGCACGAAAAATGGGCAGATAGGTTGGAAATTGACCATCCGCTGAACCGCTTTGCCCTGCGTGTGATCGAGAATCTACGGCAAACGCTCAGCCAGCAAGACCTGCGGACCTTTGATGCCGTGCGTGACCTTTTGGCGGATAAATCGCGCTCGGTTTACCTTATCGGGGGGCGGTTGACGCGGTCTATCGCCGAATATTTTACAACAGCCCTGCATGTGATGCGGTCTGATGTGACACTCCTGTCCAGCCAACCCAATACATGGCCGCCTGCGTTGCTGGATATGTCAGCTGGTGACGTGCTGGTCGTGTTTGATATCCGTAGATATGAACCATCGGTGCAACAATTTGCGGAACTGGCACATGCCCAGCAGATGGAAGTCGTGCTGTTTACAGATCAATGGGTTTCACCGACTGCAGGCGTGGCACGTCATATCTTAACATCGCAGATCGAAGTGCCATCTGCATGGGACACGATTGTTCCGCTCATCGCGCTTGTCGAGTCCATGTTGTCAGCGCTTCAGGACGCCAACTGGCAAGACACCCGAGAACGGCTGGAACGCATGGAAAGGTTCTACGAAGAAATGCTGTTGTTCAAAAGGATGCGTTGACCTGCCAAGCAACGCAAACAGCCACGGCACAGGTTCAGGCGCGTTTCACATCAGCCAAGATGCCACCGACAAACTAGGTGACGGTCTGCATTTGCCATCGGCAGATTGGTTTGCTGGCAGTTCTGGCACTGCGCCATTTTCGTGATGGGCATCAAACCTCCATCAGGTGTCAACAAGCATCCTCACTGCATTTGTAGGTGGATTTGGCAAGCCATTCAGGGTTGATCTCGGCCCCCCAGCCAGGCGCATCGCTCACCACGACTTGGCCAGACGTAACCTTGTAAGGATCGTTGAGGAACAAGTCGCGCTGCCATGGATAGTAATCGTCACCTTCGATCGAAAATTCCAGATAACGCCCAGGATTGGGGACCGCGCGCAAAAGATGCATGGTAAAAAGGGTGACCAACGACAGGTTAGCGGCATGCGGCGTGCAGGGCAGCCCCGCTGCATGGCCCATGCGGGCCACCTCCATGCTACGGATCATGCCCCCCAGATACAAAATGTCAGGCTGTATGATGTCCACAGCACGCATGGCGACGATGCGCTTCCACTGCTGGATATCCCAGTCTTGTTCGCCACCGGCCACGTCGATTGACAGCGCACGAGTAACTTCGGCGGTCTGCTCCAGCTCCCAATAGGGACAAGGCTCCTCGAAGTGTTCGTATCCATTGGCCTGCAGCATACCGCCAACCGCGATCGCGCGTGATGGACCAAAGCCCGAGTTGCCATCAACCAGCAACGCCGCATTCGGCCCCATGGCCTTTCGGATGGCAGGAATAATCGCTTCGGTGCGTCCCTCCCATTCATCTCTATCCTGCCCGCATTCCGCGCCCACGCGCACCTTGAAGGCATCAAACCCAAACTCGTCACGAAGTTTCTGTAGCCGCGCCGCCTCGTCCTCTGGCGTGATATCGCGCCGCATCGAGGACGCGTAGGCGCGCACTGGACCAGCCGACCCGCCGAGCAGCTCTGCGACTGGCTTACCCACGGCTTTGCCGCGCCAGTCCCAGACAGCCGTGTCCAGTCCGGCCATCGCCCGGCGCAAATAGGTGCCGGGAAACTTGTGCTCTCGGAGCGGAATCTCGGCGATCACATCCTCAAGCGCATCCATACCGCGCCCCAAAGCCCAAGGTGCCACCTGCCGATGCAGGATCTCGCATGTCAGGTCGCTACTGTAGGTGGACACTTGTCCCCAGCCGGTCGAGTTGTCCTCGGCCGTGACCCGCACAAAACCAATCAGCGGCGTGCAAAAGGTCTCGATCCGGCGAATCCGCGGGCCGCTATCGTGTTTGCCGCGATCACTTGAAACCGGCACTGCGCCGGACATCGAATAGGGCGTGCTCATGCATCCTCCAAAATAAGCGCCGCTGCGCGATGCGCCAGCATCATGGTCGGGGCATTGGTGTTGCCCGAAGTCAGATTCGGAAATACCGAGGCATCAATGACCCGCAATCCCTGTACCCCGTGTACCTGTAGCTGTGGGTTGACGACCGAGGACTGCGCATTTTGCCCCATACGGCAGGTGCCAACCGGATGGAAAACGGTGCCAGAGCGTTCGCGGAAATCAGCCAGAATCTGGTCGTCGTCCATGACCCGCAAATCCGGGCCCATCGCGGTTTCCACCAAACCCTGCAAAGCGCTGGTTTCAATCAACCGCTGACACAGACGGCCGCCTGCCACAACCAGCGCCCTGTCTTCACTGGTCGCCAATGAGTTGGGCTGGATCCGCGGCGCTGCCATCGGATCCGCAGAGCTGATGTCAATGCGACCACGGCTGGTGGGGCGAGACGGCTGAAAGCCGATGATAAAGCCCGCGAACGGATCTGGCTGAATGACACTGCGCTTGCCATGCGGCGTTGTCGTATAAGTGACAGGGTTAAAGTATAGCTGCTGATCCGGCCCGAGCAGATCCGGCGACGAGCGGAAATACCCGCCGCACTGGTTCACAGATAGCGCCAGCGGCCCGCGCCGTGTCAGCGCATATTGCAGCGCCGCCCACAGCTTGCCAGTCAATGGCCGCAGGATATTGTTCAATGTTGGTTCTGTGGCCCTGAAATAATAGTTTATTCCCAGATGGTCCTGCAAGTTGCCACCGACATGCGGCGCATCACACAGCGGCGTGATCCCATGCGACTTGAGCAGCTCAGCAGGGCCAATACCCGACAGCTGAAGCAACCGCGGCGAAGTCACCGCCCCCGCGGAAAGGATAATCTCGCGGCCCGCGCGAAAGGTCAGCCTGCGCCCGCCCTTATTCACTTGCACTGCCGCAGCCCGCAGGCCCTCAAAGACGATCCGTTCTGCGATAACGCCAGTCATCAGGGTGACATTCGGACGCTTCACGGCGGGTTTCAGAAAGGCCCGCGCGGAATGCATCCGGCGGCCCTTGCTGGTGTTGATCAAATACACCCCCGCGCCCTCACACGCACTACCATTGATATTGTTGGTGCGTGGCAGTCCCAGTTCTTCTGCCGCAGCAAAGAAATGCCGGTTCACGGGGTGGATCTGGTCCGAAACATCCTGGACATGTAGCGGCCCACGGCCTTGGCGGTCGCCGCGAGTTCCGCGCCGGGTTTCCATCGCCTCATAGGTCTGCTGCACGGTGTCCCAGCCCCAGCCGGCCGCCCCGGCCGCCGCCCAATCATCAAAGTCCTGCGGCAATCCGCGCGCGTAGACCAGCGCATTAATGGCCCCAGACCCACCCACCACCTTGCCGCGCGGCCAATAGCCCCGGCGCCCGGCCAGCGCATCCTCTGGTTCGGTCTGGTATTTCCAGTTTACCCGAGAATCGTAAAAGGTTTTGCCATACCCAAGTGGCAAGGCGATCCACGGCGACCAACCGCGCCCACCGGCCTCAAGCAAAAGCACCTTGTGGCGTCCGGATTCGCTTAGCCGCTCGGCCAGCACGCAGCCTGCAGAACCTGCCCCCACGATGATATAATCGAAGTCTTCCATTCAATCCCCCCTCCAAATCTCGCGGTGGTTTTGGCACGCCGAGTTGACATCTTGTAAACAAATAACTGCCCGATAAGAGCCTGAAATAAAGCGCAATGTCGACGCTCTGCATGAATGTCATTTCTGACTTGCGCTGGTTGGCGTGGACCTGTCACGTTTTGGTGCCGCCCACAGTGCTCGTTTAGGTCACAGCCGCACCGAACTCCGCAAGGATCAGCGCCAAAACAGCAAAGACCCCTCGTGACTGCCCCAAGTCGCAGCCACCTTGTGAATTATCGGTATGAGCGCATTCGAGTTTTCAACCACGCAGCGCACCGAACAGTCACCGACGACAAACGACCACATCAGCGCCCCGAAAGCGATCCCGATCAGGACGAGTGGAACCTTCTCGGTCGCGTCAGCAGTTTGCATCCAGCGCGTATTGTGCAGGGACGCACCGACGACTGGAACCACGCTTAGAAAAATGGCAACAAAGAGCGCAAGCGTCACCGCAAAATGACCAGTTTCAGGTATCGAAGTATCCGCTCGGTATCGCCGCTGCGCGCTAGGATAATTCCCGTTTGCAAATGATAACGCTGCAACGCGAGCATCCGGCGACCGATCAGATTCGTTTTTTGCATGTAATAACAACGGTCATCGACGCGCCCCGTAAAAGCGTAACAGAACCCTTTCCAATTCGCGGCGTCATGTTATCATTCAAGAAACTGAATATGAGGGACGCCATGAATTTTTCCAGACGCCAGGTGATAAAAGGGGCCTCATGGGCGGGGCTGTCACTTGCTTTGCCTCCAATGGCTTGGGCGCAATCGACACTTGAAATGGGCACAATCCGGTTGGACACGCTCAGTGATGGAAATCTTGTGCTGCCAAAGGCCTTTTCACTGGGTGAAACGCCACCTGACGGCGCCGAGGCGATTCTGAAATCCTACGGCATAACAGGCGATACCTTTACGCCTGATTGCAATGTCACACTGCTGCGAAACGGTGACCGGACGGTGTTGTTCGACGCGGGCGCCGGTCAGGAGTTCATGCCGAGCGCAGGTAAATTGCTGGATGCTTTGGATGCCCTAGGCGTTGACCCGTCCGATGTGACCGATGTTGCGTTTACCCATGCGCATCCGGATCATCTTTGGGGTGTGCTGGACGATTTTGGCGATCTGATCTTTCCCGATGCGGCCTACCACATCGGGCGATCCGAGTGGGATTACTGGACTGACCCCAATACAGTTTCTACGATTGACCAAGGCCGTGTCACATTCGCGGTCGGTGCCAAAAACCGCCTCGAGCTACTGAGCGACCAGATTGTTTTTTTTGATGATGATCAGGAAATCATGCCCGGTGTCCTGTCACGCCTGACTCCTGGACATACGCCCGGCCACATGTCGTTTGAGGTTCAGATGGGCAGTGAAAGCGTGATGATCGTTGGCGATAGTATCGTCAATCATCACCTTGCCTTCGCGCAGCCCACCTGGCTGTCAAGCTCTGACCAGAACGCCCAACTTGCCGCTGAAACCCGTGTTGCACTTTTGGATCAGCTGAGCCAATCACAGATGCGCCTGATCGGCTTCCATTTGCCTGGTGGTGGATTGGGTCGCGCAGAACGTCGGGGCGATGGATACTATTTTTTAGAAGAACAAGCATGATCCGGCTTGCGACCCTGCTGACGGCTGTTTGCGCCTCGCCTGCCATAGCGAACGAAAGCATCGCCGACCAATATCCTGGATCCGCTCTTTATAGTGCGCCAGTCGAATTCATCCCCGGCGTTTACAGTGCCATTGGCGCAACCGCACCACCAACATATGAAAATAGCGGTCATAACAACAACCTCAGTTTCATTATCACCGGTGACGGTGTTGTCGTTGTGAACGGTGGTGGCGCTTACGTTTTGGCCAAAGCCTTGCACGATGAAATCAAGGCACTGACCGATCAGCCTGTCGTTTTGGTGGTGAATGAAAACGGGCAAGGCCATGCCATGCTTGGCAATTCCTATTGGGTCGAGCAGGATGTTCCGATCATTGCCCATGAAGATGCGGCAACAGAATTCGACGTGCGTGGCTTCCGTATTCTCGAGGGTATGCAACAGCTTAATCGTGAAAAAGCCGAAGGCACCTTTTTGCAGGGCCCGACCGAGACATTTACCGATGAGTATATTCTGGAGCTTGGCGACTTTCGTATCGAGGTCCGCTATCTTGGCCCATCCCACAGTGCGGGCGACGTGGTTGTCTGGCTACCGAACCAAAGCCTCGTGATCGCGGGCGACATGGCGTTCCATGAACGTATGCTGCCAATCTTCGAGGACACCTATACATTGGACTGGCTAGAAACCTGGGACAACAAGTTCGAAGCATTGCGCGCAACCTATGTGATCCCCGGTCATGGCCACCCTACGAACATGGACCAAGTCAGGCGCTATACGAAAGGCTATCTGGAATATCTGCGGGCGGAAGTGAGCGTGCTTCTGGACAACGGTGGCGGCTTGGCCGAGGCCTATTACCTGGACCAGTCACCCTATGCGCATCTTGATACGTTTGAGGAGCTTGCCACGAAGAATGCTGGCCGCGTCTTTGAGCAAATGGAGTTCGAATAGCTTTCATCCAAAATCGGAAAAGAGCGGCGCGGCAAACGATATGTGGCCGTTGGACCAACCGCATGCCGTACCATCGTGCCAAACCCCAAAGGGAGTTCCGTGCTCTTCACACGTCGCATCAGGATATCCATCGACGCGCCAGTGAATGTCACAGTGAAAATCGCAACAACGTTCAAGGAATTCGCTGCGCCCGCCAGAAATGTTCAGCGCGACGCAAGGCGTTCGCGGTCAGGTGCCCGCACGCCACGCAGGGCTGATGATGCGCAAAATGCGCAAACGAAACCTGTCACAAAAGCGCACAGGTATAAAAGAAGATGCACCTATTGGGCGGCCATTGGCATGCGCGCGAGCTGACATTGGGTCCAGAGCGTCTCTAGCGCGCGGACCAA
>CALGEE010000189.1 GCA_937881525.1 uncultured Sphingomonadales bacterium
AGAGTTTGTAGTTTACAAAATGCACCACATAATGCACTTATGGAAACCGGCCTGCGAAGGTCGATGAAGGAGACCATCATGATTGGGAACAAGCTCAAGGTTGCGAGGTCGGCGTCCGGCCTCTCGCTGCGTGCGCTAGCCGGTACGATGGACGGTGTCGTATCCGCTCAAGCTATCGGCAAATATGAGCGCAACGAGGATATGCCGAGTTCTCGCGTTCTGATCGCGCTCGCCCGGGCATTGGCGGTTTCGGAAGAATATCTTTTGAGCGAAGACGAGCTATCGCTGGAGGGCGTGGACTTTCGCAAAAAGGTCGGCACGTCATCCCGCGAGGAAGCAATGCTCGAGGCGCGAGCCATCCACATGTTGGAGCGCTATCTCGCGGTCGAGGACATGCTCCAGATGAGGAGTGTCGAATGGGAGCAACCACGAAGCGCTCCGCACCCGGTGGCCGATATTCGCGATGCCGAGGATGCTGCCCGATCCGTGCGAGACGACTGGGGGCTCGGCAATGATCCGATCCCGCATCTTGCCGAATTGCTTGAGGAACGCGGCATCAAGGTACTGTCACTCGATCTCGACGATGTGGACGGACTTGCTGCCAAAGTACGGCGCAAGGGTAACGATGCCGCGCGTGTCATCGTTATTAAGCGAAGCTCCTGGTCAGAGCGCAAGCGCTTCAACCTCGCACATGAGCTTGGCCATATGGTCATTGCCCCTGCGGGCGGCGTGGATGAGGAAAAGGCCGCGCATCGTTTCGCCGGCGCATTCCTTATGCCAGCCGACGTGTTACGTGCCGAAATAGGCGCTCATCGCTCCTCGATAAGCATCGGCGAGCTGGTCGCGCTCAAGAGATTGTTTGGTGTCAGCATCCAGGCTCTGGCCTATCGCTGCAAGGATCTGGGTATCATCAACCAAGGCTCTTGCGCGCGACTCTTCAAGGTTTTCGCTGAGCGAGGGTGGCGTACGGCACCCTTTGAAGAGCCGGAGAGCATGTCGCCGGAACTGGAAGAGCCACGGCGCTTCGAGCGGCTATGCTATCGCGCCCTGGCCGAGGGCGTGATCGGAGAATCGCGGGCCGCTGAGCTGCTCGGCATTTCTGTACGTGAGCTCGACCAACGACTTGACCAGGTGGCAGCCTGATCGGTGACAGTCCTGGTCTCTGATACTTCGGTCATCATCGACCTCGAACGGGCGGACCTTCTCGATGAGATGTTCTTGCTTCCGTTCGATTTCGCTGTGCCTGATCTGCTCTACAGTCGCGAACTTGAGGGGGACCTTGGCGACAAGCTCACGGCGCTAGGGCTTCGCGTAGAGGAGCTCACTGCCTCCGAACTGCGGCGAGCAACTAGCGTCAATCGCGAATATCAGAAGCTTTCTGTCCCCGATTCCTTTGCCTTCGTCCTTGCGGAATCTCGAACGTGGACATTGCTGACCGGTGACGGCATCCTGCGGGAGCTGGCAGCTGCCGAACAGATCACTATGCACGGGGTACTATGGGTCTTCGATCAGTTGGCTGATGGTGCCTTTGTGCAATTCGACCGGTTACATAGCGGCCTGACTCAGCTTTTCGCTCACCCGCGATGCCGCCTTCCTTCGAAAGAAGTGAAACAACGGTTGACGCGCTTGGCCGGCTAACTTGGCTCTATACGACAAGCGGCGATCAAAACTTGGTCAGGGCCTACACGAGAGGTGAACGACTGATTGGCTTAATAGCCCGCTTATCCTTGCGTGAATGAAAGGCCTTTATAAGTGAATCTAGCGTTTCTCTACACGCTCAGCCAATTTGCGGCCGTTGACCGCCTCACAGACCAGTAGACACATCGCTCTGTCAATTTCTGCGCGCGAAACCGGGCATGTAGCGGACTGCCCATTTTTTCGTCGCTCCTCGGACGTATCGAAATCGTGTCCGTTGAAGGCCAAGTCGTACCCGCTGCTGGCACCAACTGGTCAGCGCCTTTCCAGTTTGGCCATACGATTAGCTACCTGCTGCACAAAGTGATCATAGCGCCGTTTGCCGAGCGCGTGCGCCGCGTCCCGCTCGGTGTATTTGTTGGATTTATTGATCGTTCGCGATAGTCCGCGAGAGACGCGGAATCATTCCCACTCAATCGTGCCGGGTGGTTTGGACGTGATGTCATAAACGACGCGGTTTACCCCCTTCACTTCGTTGATGATGCGGGTTGCGACCCTGCCGAGGAAGGCGTGCTCGAACGGATAATAGTCGGCGGTCATCCCATCGACACTGGTCACGGCGCGCAGGGCAACCACAGCTTCATAGGTTCGCACATCGCCCATGACGCCTACGGTGTTTACCGGGAGCAGCACGCTGAAGGCCTGCCAGATCTCGTTGTAGAGCCCCGCCTTCCTGATCTCGTCGATATAGACCGCATCAGCCTTGCGCAGCGTATCGGCTTTCTCGCGGGTGATGGCGCCCGGAATCCGGATCGCAAGGCCCGGCCCCGGGAACGGATGGCGCCCGACAAAGGCTTCCGGCAGCCCCAGCTCACGGCCGAGCGCGCGCACCTCGTCCTTGAACAGTTCGCGCAGCGGTTCGACCAGCTGCATCTTCATGCGCGCAGGAAGGCCGCCGACATTGTGGTGGCTCTTGATCGTCATGCTCGGTCCGCCGCTGACCGACACGCTTTCGATCACGTCCGGGTA
>CALGEE010000190.1 GCA_937881525.1 uncultured Sphingomonadales bacterium
AATCATCGACCAGTTTTATGCCGATGTGCAGCATATGGGCGGGGGTCGCATGGATACCAGTTCGATCGTGAAGAGATTGCCAAAAGGATGATGAAAACTCCAATTTCGTTTGCTTTCCCTATCCGTTCCGCAAAACCGCTCCGTGTCTCAACGGCGCTCGACACCAATGGAAAAAGCAAACTCAAGACAGCTCTCGCTTTCTTTTTGCTGGCGACCGCAAGCCCTGCATTTGCAGACGGGCTGGTCGAAAATGTGAACGGCATTACGCTGGACCAAGATGGCAAAGTCATACGCTTTAACGCCATGCTGGTCGGGGGTGACGGCAAGGTCACTGAACTGCTGACCAAAAAGGATAAGCTGCCCAAACAGCTTGATTTCCGTTTGGACGGGGGCGGCGCGACATTATTGCCGGGCCTGATTGACGCGCATGGCCATGTCATGGGGCTTGGCTTTCAATTGCTGATGCTTGATCTGTCCGCGACCAATAGCCTTGCCGAAGCGCAGACGGCGATCACGGCTTATGCAGCGAAATATCCTGCACGCCGTTGGATTATTGGTCGCGGTTGGAACCAAGAAAAATGGGGCCTTGGCCGCTTCCCGGCCGCGCAAGACCTTGATGCTGCCGTTAGCGACCGGCCAGTCTGGCTTGAGCGCGTCGACGGCCATGCCGGCTGGGCCAATAGCCGTGCAATGGAAATTGCCAATATCACCTCCGCCACAAAATCTCCAGCTGGTGGCCGCATCGAAATGACCGGCGGAAAACCAAGTGGCATCTTTGTGGACGCTGCAGCGGACCTTGTCGGCAAGTTTGTTCCTGCGCCCAAGCCATTGGAACGCGACATCGCATTGGGCGAGGCACAGAAGAAACTGCATAGTTTAGGTATAACCGCCATAGCGGACATGGGCACAACTATGGACGATTGGCAAAGCTACCGCCGTGCGGGCGACGCTGGCTGGCTTACGATGCGGATTTTCGCTTATGCAGCCGGCATCGACAATATGGTCGCAATCGCCGGGCCGCGTCCAAGCCCATGGTTGTATAACGACAAACTTCGGCTCGGCGGCGTAAAGCTCTATCTCGATGGCGCTTTGGGTAGCCGCGGCGCTTGGTTGAAAAAACCCTATGCCGATGCTCCGGGGCAGACCGGGCTCCAATTTCTCGCCAGCGCAGAAATCCGCAACCTCATGGTGCGGGCATCGATGGACGGTTTCCAAACAGCCGTGCACGCGATTGGGGACGCCGCCAACGCAGAAGTCATTGGCGCAATCGAGGAATTGTCGGAAACGTACAAAGGCGACATGCGGTGGCGCATTGAGCATGCCCAGATCGTCGATCCTGCTGATCTGGCAAGGCTTGGCAAGCATGGCATTATTTCGTCGATGCAGCCTGTTCACCAAACGTCTGACAGAGTGATGGCCGAGGCGCGGCTTGGTCAGGAGCGCCTAAAGGGTGCTTATGCTTGGCAGTCGATCTTGCATGCTGGCGGAAAACTAGCTTTTGGTTCTGATGTGCCCGTGGAATCGGCGGACCCATTTGCCGGACTTGCAGCCGCAATGACACGCGAAGATGCCGAAGGTCAGCCCTTTGGTGGCTGGCGACCAGAAGAACATGTGTCGCGCGAGCAGGCATTGGCCGGGTTCACAATCGGTGCCGCTTATGCCGCTTTTGCCGAGGGCAAGTTCGGTTCGTTAACCCCAGGGCATTACGCCGATTTCATATTGATTGATGTTGACCCAATGCTTGCAAGTCCGCATGAATTGCGTAAGGCAATTGTCAAGGAAACATGGGTCGGTGGACGCCCTGTATACAAAAATGCTGCAGTCAATGCTGCGGATGAAAATAATAATGGAGAGAAACGTTAATGCGCGCATGGACCTTAGCTAGCCGCCCTGCTGGGCTTCCAAATGACAGCAATTTTGCGATGGTAGACATACCCGATGCGCCACTGGGCGCGGATGAGTTCCGTGTTACAAACGGCTGGTTATCCGTCGACCCCTATATGCGCGGCCGCATGAATGATGCGAAAAGCTATTCCGATCCTTTCGCGCTTGGCGAACCGATGACAGGCGGCGCAGTCGGCACCGTGACCGAGAGCAACAATGCCGAGTTCCCTGTCGGGGCCAAAGTATTGCATATGGCTGGCTGGCGCGATTCCTTAGTTTTTGGCGGTGGCAAGACGCCACCTGCCGGCATGCCCCCCGTCAAATTGCCTGACATTGGCGTGCCCGATCAACATTGGCTAAGCATCATCGGAATGCCAGGCGGCACCGCATGGTTTGGTTTGCTTAAGGTTGCTGAAGCCAAGCCCGGCGAAGTGATTTTTGTTTCCGCTGCTGCTGGCGCAGTTGGGTCCACCGTGACCCAGATTGCTAAAGCCAAGGGCATGAAAGTCATCGGTTCAGCTGGTGGGGCAGAAAAATGCGCCTGGGTGAAAGAACTCGGTGCAGACGCAGTGATCGATTACAAATCGGGCAAGGTGCTGCCGCAATTGATGGCCGCGCTTCAGGATATGGGTGAAACCGGCATTGATGTCTATTTTGACAATGTCGGCGGCGAACATTTCGACGCAGCCCTCGCCACTGCCAAGGAATGGGCGCGGTTTGCGATTTGCGGCATGATCGATGTTTACAACGACTTCAAGGCACAGCCGATGCAGTATCTGCCGATGATTATTGGCAAAAGGATCATGATTAAGGGTTTCCTTTACCCTGATTTCTATGCGCAAGTACCAGAGTTCAATGCCGACATGGCTGGTCTGATTCAATCCGGCGCCGTCAAAGGTCGTGAGACAGTCAAAGACGGGCTTGAGAAGACACCAGAAGCATTTATCGGTCTGTTCAGTGGGGAGAACACCGGCAAGATGTTGGTCAAGCTCTGAGCAAATTGCTGCGCAGCATTTTTAAACGGGGTGCAGGTAAGCAAATGGTGGTGAAATGACGGCTTCGGCTTTTGCAAGTCAGGTAACCGATCTCGCGCGCCTGTCCGCACAGTCGGGCCGTCGCACGCTCTCGGAACAAACGGGCGTCGACTTCAGCTCAAACGACTATCTAGGCCTCGCTCGCTCGCCTTTGCTGGCGGAGGCTGTGCGCGATGCACTGGCACGTGGGGTGCCGATCGGCTCAGGCGGATCGCGACTGCTGCGCGGCAACGATCCTGAGCATGAGGCATTGGAAGCCGAAGCAGCAGTATTCTTTGGCTGCGAGCGAGTACTATCGTTCTCAAACGGATTTTCTGCCAACCAGACATTATTCTCAACCCTGCCGCAGCGCGGCGACCTCGTAATCTACGATGAACTGATACATGCCAGCGCACATGAGGGTCTGCGGATAGGGAGGGCAACCCACGTCGCGGTAATCCACAATCGTGCCGACGCCTTCGAAGACGCGATCGTCACGTGGCGATCATCGGGCGGCAAGGGAAAAGTGTGGATTGCTGTTGAAAGCCTGTATTCAATGGATGGCGATGTAGCGCCTCTTGATGATCTTATTGCCATCGCTGATCGGCAGGATGCGGTCCTTCTGGTCGATGAAGCACACGCAACTGGTGTATTCGGACCTGAGGGAAGGGGACTTGCATCTCATCTGGACGGTCGTGACAATGTCATCACTTTGCGGACCTGCGGGAAAGCATTGGGCTGCGAGGGCGCATTGATTTGTGGCCCTGCGGTTGTCGCCGACTTCCTCATCAATCGCGGACGGGGCTTCATTTTTTCAACCGCGCCCTCGCCCCTTATGGCTGCGGTTGTTAGGGCAAGCCTGAAGCTGCTGCAGAGCGCTCCTGAACTGCGCGAGAGATTATGGCACCGTATTCGGATTGCGGAGCGGATCTTTGAACCGCTCGGGGCAACTGTCACTGGAACGCAGATCCTGCCGATTATTGTCGGCGATGCTGCGAGGACGATGGAGCTAGCTACAAAGATAAAAGCTGCTGGTTTTGATGTCCGCGGCATTCGCCCGCCAACTGTTCCTGCAGGCACGTCACGGTTGAGGATCACCATCACCAACAATGCAAGCGAAGCGCAAATGGCAGCTCTAGGCGCTCTGTTGGCAACATTGCCGCTATCTGCATGAGCCATCGCTACATCATAACCGGAACCGATACTGACGTAGGTAAAACGGTCTTTGCTGCTGGCCTTGCTGGACATTTTGGCACACGCTACTGGAAACCGGTGCAGGCCGGAATTGAAGGCGGCACCGATTCTGATCGGGTTAAAGTGCTCTCGGGAGCACGGGCCGATATTCTACCTGAGGCCTATGTGCTAAATACGCCTTGCTCTCCACACGAAGCTGCTCGGATTGATGGTGTATCGATAAACGTGCAGCGTCTATCATTGCCACTTGGCGAGGGATCGCTTGTGGTTGAAGGTGCTGGCGGCACATTAGTACCTTTTACCGACGACTTACTCGCCGCCGACATTTTTGCGTTGTGGAACATGCCCGTCATACTCGTCGCTCGCACTTTACTTGGCACGATAAACCACAGCTTGCTTTCCATCGAAGCGCTTAATTCACGCAAAATTCCGGTGCAAGGCATTGTCTTCATGGGTGAAGAGAACAAAGCGAGCGAAGCGGCAATCATACGCTTGGGCAAGGTTCGTCATCTTGGCCGGCTCCCTTTTTTAAATCCGTTGAGGCCTGACACTTTGGCGGCGGCTTTCAAAACGCATATCCGGACAGATTTGTTATGACCTCCCCTATCTGGCACCCTTTCCACCAGCATGGGCTCAAAGAACCCATACCGCTTGTTTCCCATGCGGATGGTGCCGCAGTCTACACAAATGATGGACGCAGGATCATAGATGCAATCTCAAGCTGGTGGGTTACGACCCATGGCCATTGCCACCCTCGGATCATGTCAGCGGTTCGTGAGCAGACCGAGAAATTGGATCAACTAATCTTTGCTGGGTGGACCCATCAGCCGGCTGAAGATCTGGCGGCGGAACTTGTGCGTATTTTGCCGCGTCCGCTAAATCACGTCTTTTTCTCCGATTCTGGTTCAACCAGCGTAGAGGTCGCGCTAAAAATGGCGCTTGGCTATTTCGTCAACCGGGGAGATGCCCGACACCGTATTCTGGTGCTTGAACACAGCTATCACGGTGACACAATCGGCAGCATGTCGGTTGGCGCGCGCGGTGTGTTTAACCGCGCCTATACACCCTTGTTGTTTGATGTTGAAACCATCCCATTTCCGGTGACAGGTTCAGAACAGGCAACACTCGATGCGCTCGAGTACGCATGCGCCCTCGGCGATGCGGCGGCATTCATTGTCGAGCCGCTGATACTTGGCGCGGGTGGGATGCTGGTCTACTCGCCTGCAGTGCTTGCCGAGATGCGTGCAATTTGTGAAGTTCATGGGGTCCTGTTTATTGCTGACGAGGTCATGACTGCTTGGGGCCGAACCGGAACCCTGCTTGCCTGCGAACAGGCGAATGTGGTGCCTGACATATTGTGTCTATCGAAAGGCCTGACTGGCGGCTCTCTTCCCCTTGCAGTGACCATAGCAACACCTGCCATTTTCGATGCCCATTATTCCACAGATCGGGCGCTCCAGTTTTTTCATTCATCCAGCTACACGGGCAATGCCATTGCCTGTGCTGCAGCCAATGCCAACCTTGCAATATGGCGCGAAGAGCCAGTGCTAGTGAGAATTTCAGATCTGGCAGCGCGGCAATCGGCAAACTTCAAAAAGCTGGCAGACCATCCTGGGATCGCCAATCCTCGACAACTTGGAACGATAGTCGCAATGGACATAACGGCCAAGGAAGCCGGTTATCTGTCGGAACTTGGCCCCCACCTCAAGGCGGCATTCACCGCAAGAGACATATTACTTCGTCCGCTGGGTAACACGGTATATGTAATGCCGCCATATTGCATTGATGATCACGACCTTGCTCTCATATATGACACAATATTTGCGGTGGTGGACGAGCTCTGAGCCGCTGCGCGCAGATAGGCGACGATCGCGGCCTTATCGGCGACACGCGCACCCAGCGTGCTCTCGTCACCGCGATCCCTCTAAAACGCAATGACCGCGAATAAAACGCCTTCAAGGTGGCGATTGCCAAGAGTGTTTAAGTTCCGAAACCCACGCTTAGAAACCCTGGCATTGGGCCATTCCAGCTGTCATCACCTGGCGCTGCCGTTTCACCAGACTGGCCAGGCTTTGCCGTTTCAACTTTAGGTGCCGGCTTCTCACGCGCGGGTTTGGCGGGAGCTTTCTCTCGCACAGGCTTTGTCTCTGGTGCCTGGGTCGCAACCTCGGGTTCTGCAGGGCGCGGTTCTTTGGCCTTACTGGCTGGCGCCTTGCGGCCCCGATTTGCAGGGCTGCGCTCTTCGCCATCGGCGGGCGCTTCGATCTGGCCAAGGCGCTCGATTTTATTGCCGATTAGCTTTTCGATGCTTTCAATCGCTTCTTCGTCGGCCTTGGTAACAAAGGTAAACGCCTTGCCCTTCGCGCCGGCACGGCCAGTCCGGCCGATGCGGTGAATATAATCATCGGGGTGCCATGGTGCATCAAAGTTGAACACGTGGCTCACGCCCTTAACGTCAAGGCCACGAGCAGCAACGTCGGACGCTACGAGCAAATCAATGTCACCATTTTTGAATGCCTCTAACTGCCTCTGACGCGACGCTTGGTCGATATCGCCATGAATTTCGCCCGAACGCAATCCGTGCCGCTGAAGGCTGGTGTTCAACTCGCGTACCGTTGTCTTACGGTTGCAGAAGATGATCGCGTTTGACACTTTTTCCGTGCGCAAAAGATCGCGCAATACGTCGCGTTTTTTAGTCGGCGACACGTTGACCAAAAACTGTTCGATATTGACATTGGCGGTCGCGGGTCGCGCGACTTCAATATATTTTGGGTTGGACAAGAACTTGTCTGCCAGTTTTTTAATCGGCGGCGGCATCGTTGCCGAAAACAACAAGGTCTGCCGCGTACTCGGCAGCTTTGTGCAGATGTGTTCAATATCGGGAATGAAACCCATATCGAGCATCCGGTCGGCTTCGTCGATGACCAGCATTTCGCAACCCGTCAGCAAAATCTTGCCGCGTTCAAACAAGTCCATCAAGCGGCCAGGGGTCGCGATTAGCACATCCACGCCCTTTTCAAGCGCTTTGACCTGATCACCCATTTGCACGCCGCCGATCAGCAGCGCCATCGACAGCTTGTGATATTTGCCGTATTTTTCGAAATTCTCCGCCACTTGCGTCGCCAGTTCCCGCGTTGGCTCCAAAATGAGGCTGCGTGGCATGCGCGCGCGCGCGCGGCCATTGGCGAGCACATCGATCATCGGCAGGACAAAGCTTGCGGTTTTTCCCGTGCCCGTTTGCGCAATGGCAATGATGTCGCGCATCATCTGGACTTGCGGGATGGCGGCGGCCTGAATGGGGGTTGGCTCATCATAGCCAGCCTCGCTTAAGGCTCTCAATAACTCATCAGACAAGCCGATGTCGGCAAAACGCATATGATGTTCCGGAAAAAATAGTGCAACGTCGCCAGTGACAAATCCACGGTGACCAGCTTCGCGATTGGTCGCTACGGGCAGAAATGTCAAGATATATGCCAGCGGCGCTGCCTTTAGCGCGGTATCAGCAATCTGAATTTGTCGATCTGGCATTTGGCACCGGTTCGCGCATGCAACATGTCACGATCTACGCATAATTTGCCATCATAAGATCGCTCCATATATGCTCCAGCGTAAAATTCACGCGCAAGGCAGCCTTCGCTCAAAAATGCGCGAATAAGAATACCGTCCCGAGTGAGCAACTCCAGCGTGCGATCGGGCCCAGGGCGCGAACCACCTAGCCTGTCCAACCAAAGGCATTTCCCGATCTTTTTCTCCTTATACTCGATCTTAGCCAATGACTGTCGCTGTGCCCCGACGGCAGCGGGCGGAGCGGGTTGACTGGGCAGCCTGATAATGACCCGCTGGTCGATGCGCACTTGATCAAAATCGGTCTTCAACCCAAAAAGGGGTGTGAACGGGTTCTGCGCAGCGGTGACTTGAAAGTCCGCCAAAGCGCTATGCGACAATGTTGTCAGTCCGACCGTAACGAAGATAAAGACCATTAATGCGCGCAAAAAACATTCCGGTATTAAGTTGAAGTT
>CALGEE010000191.1 GCA_937881525.1 uncultured Sphingomonadales bacterium
ATCCGCTGCTCATCACTAAAGCGGAAATCCATCTGCGATCGTCCTATTCCAAGTTTGCTAATAAACAAATGTTTGTTATGACAATTATGCTGTGTAGTCAATCGCACAGAGACGAGAGGAAAAGATGGCTCCGCAAAAACGCCGTAATCTGCTTGAGGCCCGTTACCCTAAATGGGAGGTGTTGACCATTTCCTGCAGGCTGGACCGTGCGGCTGAGTGTTGGGCAGATCGACCCCTGATCATCACTGATGCACGCACATGGAATTATGGTGAGGTGCAGGCCTGGTCGCGACAGATCGCCTCAGGCCTTATCGCTCACGGCCTTAAGGCTGGCGAACATGTCGCCCTCGATATGGCCAACTACCCTGAATTCACTGCAATCAAGTTCGCCATCGCACGCGCTGGTGCGGTCTGCATTCCGGTCAATTTCCTATTGCGCGGGCAAGAACTTGCCTATGTGCTAGATCAGTCTGATGCGGCGATGCTGATCACGATGGAGGAATTCCGTGGGCACGATTATCTTGCAGACTTGAACCAAATCAGGCCGGCACTGCCCAAAATTCGTCATGTCTTTTCGCTTGCGGAAATCGATGCCCTGATTGCTAGTGCCACACCAGACAGCGATGCGGAGCTCAGCGCACGGGAGGCGGCGGCAGATGGCACAGCACTGAGTGATATCCTCTACACTTCGGGGACGACCGGGCGTTCCAAGGGCGTGATGCTGACCCACGACATGGTTCTCCGCGCGGCCTTTTCGTCGGTGATTGCGGGCGCGTTCGAAGAGAACCGGCGGATGCTGTTTGCCATGCCGATGTATCATGTCTTTGGTTATGCCGAGTGCCTCCTCGCGGTGCTTTTCGTCGGCGGTGCGATCATCCCGCACCTTGTTTTCGATGCGGCAGAGATGCTGAATGCAGCGGAACGCCATCGCGCGACTGAGCTGGTCGCTGTGCCGATGATGACATCGAAATTGATTGAGGTTGCGCGCACGCGCGGCTTCGATTCAACCCATCTAAAGGTCATGTTCAACAGCGGGGGGGTCAATCCACCGGGGATATGGAGCGATATCCGCGAAGCCCTTCGTCCGCGAGAAATGCGGATGGGCTACGGCATGACTGAGACATCAGCGTCGGCGACATCAAATGTGGTCGAGGATGACGATGTAAAGCTGCTGACCACGCATGGCTGCCTCAAACCCGCAAGCGTCGCAGGCGATCCTGCGTTGGGCGGGCGCGTTGCGGTCTATAAAACGATTGACCCTGAAACGCTCACCGACCTGCCCCCTGATATGGAGGGCGAGCTTGTTGTGACCGGCCCCATCGTCACGCGCGGCTATTACAAAAAGCCAGAAGAAACAGCGGCCGCCTTTACTGTGGATGGCTGGCTTCGGACGGGCGACCTCGGACGGGTTAGCACAGATAACTATGTGACACTAACCGGACGGATCAAGGAAACCTATCGTTGTAATGGCGAAATGGTGATGCCGCGCGAAATTGAGATGTTGTTCGACGATCATCCACAGATTGAGCAAGCGTTGGTCATCGGCGTGCCGGATCCACGAGCGGGTGAAACTGGCTGCCTTTGCATTGTACAGCGCGGGATTGATCGTCCCGATGCCGACGCGCTTCTCGCGACATGCACTGCAAAGCTCGCACGGTTTAAGGTGCCCCGCCATGTGCTGTATTTTGCAGCTAGCGATATTCCCCTGACTGTCACAGGTCGCCCGCAGAAATTCAAACTCGCAAAGCTTGCTATTGAGCGCATCCAAGGAGAGACATGATGTTCATCGAACGTGCTGAAGTGCCCGTGAAAGAAGGCATGGAAGAAGCCTTTGCCGCTGCAATGGCCGCACGGGGAGGGGCAATCCTCGCTTCAGCTCCCGGCTGCGCATCTGTTCGTGTCGGACGCGGAGTGGAAAATCCCGGCAAGTTCATCCTGCTATTGGAATGGGATTCGGTCGCGTCGCACGTTGCGCTCACAAAGACCCCTGCATTTGAGGAATTCAAGGCACTTGTCGGGCCATTCTTCGCTGGGGCAGCGAACATGGAGCATTTTGAAATGGCGTAAAATGCTATTCCGCTACCAAAGTAATAGCCCGCTCCGGGCAAGATTTCATCCCGCGTTTGGCATTTTCCTCTTCGCCCGCAGGCACGTCGATTTCGTTACCGCGATCGGCGTTGTAACCGTCGTCGTCAAGAATGAAGACGTTGGGGGCATATTTTGCGCAGCGGCCGTGACCGGTGCAATGTTCACCGTCGATTTTAACACGCATCCTATATTCTCCTTGTCGGCGCTTATTGCGCGTCTTTCATACGGCCTTCGGTGGGCAAAGCATCGGTCGCTGCCAAAGCTTCAAGTCCTAGGCCAAGGCTCAGCCCTTCGTGCATCAAGCGCTTGTACCGCTGGGTGAGCGCAACGCGGGTATAGCGCCGTGTCAAGATCGGCTTAGCTGCGATCATATTCGCGATCTCCATCGTCCGGGCTTTCAATTGGTCCGCGGTGACGACTTCGTTGACCACCCCCCAATCGAGTGCCTTTGCCGCGTCGATCTCTTGCCCCATGATCAGGAAATATCGACCCCGATTTGGCCCGAGCAGGTGCGGCCAAACTACATGTGCCCCGTCACCAGGAACAATCCCGGACATGAAATGGGGCGCATCCTGAAACAACGCAGTATCGCTGGCGATTACAATGTCAGACATCACCGGGATTTCCGGATGGATGCGTGCAGGGCCGTTGATAGCGCTAATCACGGGCACTTCTATGTCGAGCAGGTTATTAAGCAACCGCCGTCCATCATAGAAGGTTAGATCCCATTCGCCGGCAGTACTAAGCTTGAAGCTGCCTGCATTGATATCGGCGCACCAGTTCGCGCCCGTGCCGGTCATCACCACGACCTTGTTCTCGCGATCTGCGCCGACATCGGTGAAGCAATAGCCGAGCTCTTCATGCGCAAGCGCGCTCCACACCAGTGGCCCACCATCGGTATGGAACCTCATCACGAGCACGCCCTCATCGGTACGGTATAGCTCGATATTCTCATACCGATCCTTATACTGCTCGAGGCGCGGGGCCGGACCATGATGTACCTTGGCGCTCATTTCGGCCACACCAGTTGAAGTTCACGCATTGAGCGCAGAAAGCCGGTGACATAGACCGGCGCAGTACCT
>CALGEE010000192.1 GCA_937881525.1 uncultured Sphingomonadales bacterium
CGTATGGCGGCGATGATCATTGTGATCGTGGCGGCCATTGGATTGATTGTCGGGTTGATCCAAGTGTCTGGATTTTCAGGCCGATTGTCATTGTTATTGGCCCAACTGTCCAACGGCCCATTGTTTGTGACATTGATTGTTGTGGCGCTGGGATCCATCGTTTTGGGCATGGGACTACCCCCTGGGGCGACGTATTTTATCATCGTCATCGCCCTATCATCGGGGATTGAGGCCGTGGGTGTGGCCCCCTTAACATTGCATCTTTTCGTGGTGTTCTTTGCGGTGATGTCAACGGTGACCCCGCCTGTGGCACTCGCGGCCTTTGCCGCCGCGCCCATCGCAGGGGCGAACCCGATGATAACAGGCATGCAGGCGGCCCGCCTTTCGCTGGCAGGGTTCCTCATTCCCTTTGTTTTCGTTTACCATCCTGCGATCTTGTACAAACTTCAGATGGTTTTTGTGTGGTTCGGTGATGATTTGCCGCGAAGCTCGGCGATGATCGACGTGACGACGGTGACTTGGTTTGACTTGGGCTGGATTGTCGGGGCCTTTGCTGTTGCTATGTGGATGCTCAGCACGGCTTTGACTGGCTATGAAAAGAACAAACTGTATCAGGTCGAGCGTGTGTTGCGCATCGTGATCGGGCTTTTGGTGTTGTTGCCAAATATGGCCATCGCGGTTCCTGCATTGGGCGGCGCGATTATTTTGATCATAGCACATAGATATTTAAACGGAGAGCCATCAATTATTGATGCAAACTAAACGCAAAACATCAGGGAGGATATAATGCGTAAATTAACTCTAGCGGCAGCGGCCGCAACGGCGATCTTAGGTGGATCGCTACAGGCCGAAACACTGAAAATGCAGACGATCGAGCCAAGTCTTAGTGCGGCGATCACCATGGCAACCTTTGCCAATATCGTAAACGACAATGTCGAAGGTATCGACATTGAAGTGTCGAGTGGCGGTGCTGCGACCTTGCACATGGTCGAAGTGGCACGGGGCAATCTCGATTTGTCGATGACCAGTCCAGTTGTCTACAACCTCATGTCAGGCGGCAAGGCGATGTATGCCAAAACGCCAGAGGCGCCAGAATTGGCAAGCAACTTGAAACTCTTGATGTGGTATCCCTATGGTCCATACCATTTCACAGTGCGCGCCGATAGCGATATCCAAACGCTCGATGATCTCGAGGGGACAACCGTCTTCTTGGGTCCAACAGGCGGCGGCGCGTTTAATGGTGCGAAGGGGTGGATTGCCTCAACAACGGGCCTTGTTGCTGGCGAAGATTATGAGGCGATCAAGGCCAACTGGCAAACAGGCTACCAAGCGTTCTTGGACGGCAAGATTGACATGTATGTCAACGGTTGCTTGGACCCATGTGGTCAATTCATTCAGATCACTGAAACCGAGGAAATCCGTTTCATCAGCCCACAGGATAAAACGGGCGAGGCCGTGGATAAATTCCTAGGCAAGTTCCGCTATTACGAAGATATTCCAGCGGGTCTTTATGATGGTCAGACAAACGATGCCACATCAGAGTCATGGGGCACTAATGTTGGTATCGGTGTGCGCGGAGATTTGGACGAGGATACCGTTTATCAAATCACCAAAGCGTTTTGGGAAAACCTTGACAGCGTGACCTCCGATGCGCCTTGGGCCTCTGTTTTGAACGTCAAACATTCTGTTCAAAAACTCGGCTTGATTGATTTGCACCCAGGTGCGGCGCGCTATTACAAAGAAGTTGGCGCAATCGAGTAATGATCTTTTTGACGCCGGTGAAAACTGGCGTCACACTTTTCACGTGATTTAACATTAGCTGTGCGAGACATTCGCCCAAAGGAATAAGTTATGTCCAAATTAGGCACTGATATCATCGGTTCTTCTGGCGTGGCCCCGTTTTTTAAGGTCGCTAATCCTGAGGGTCTGAGAGTAAACGCACCCGAAAATCGCAAGGGGGATGCCCTGCGGACCTGTGTTCGTTCGCTGTCAGGTTTTCAAAAAGAGGCGCTCGTGCGCTCGGCTCTGACTGGGGATGTTTGGCGACTTGTCAGTGATGAAGGGCCGTATCTAAACGGTCACGATGCTGCGCCGTGTCCTTTGGCGTTTTTGAGCACAGGAATGGTGGCCAGTTTCATGAATGAAATTTTGGCGCTGGCAAAGTTGCGGAATGTAGAGATCCGCAAACTGAAACTGATTCAGGACAATTTTTACACAATGAAAGGGTCGATGCCCAAACGCACGATGGTGGGTGGAGCGGAAAACATTGAGCTTCAGGTTGAAATTGACTGTGATCTTGATGATAGCGCCTTGAACGACTTTTTGATCCAAGCCACTTATGCGTCGCCGTTGAACGGCTTGATGCGGGGGCAGTTGGATAGTCTGTTTAAACTGTCTAAAAATGCCCAAGAGCTGCCGACCCATGCAGCAACGGAACTTGTTGGTGATCTCTTGTCTGATCCAGGTGATCAATTCCAAAATAGTGTGGCTTCGGCTTCGGCTTTGGATTTGGTTGCGCCCGTTGGGATCACACCTAAGAAAGAAGTGCCCAAAGGAACTGTGAGTGGTGGATCATCCCTAACCGATGAACAGGATCGGCGTTTGAATATTGGTGCCATTGCCGTCATGCGCGCGGATGGCATCAAGGAAATCCAACAAATGCAGTATTCACCTCATGGAACGTCCTTTAAATTTCTCAGCTCAGAAGATGGCCGCGCGCCAGATGCGAATTCACTGATCAGTGCAGGCATTGGATTTTGTTTCATGACCCAATTCGGGCGGTTTGTGTCGATGTTGAAATTGGATTTATCAGATTACCGCATTGTCCAAGACACCCATTTCAGCCTTGGCGGCGCATCTGGTGGCACTGGCAAAGCGGGAGAGGCGGATCCCATTGAAACGCATGTGTATTTGGAAACGGGTGAGAGCGATACCGTTGCCCAAGAGATGCTTGATATCTCTGAGCAGACCTGCTTTTTGCATGCGTTTTGCCGAACTGATCTAAAAACCAAGCTAAAAATTGTGAGGGTATGACGATGCGCGTTGCATTAACAGGCGGGGCCACAGGCATCGGCGCTGCGATTGCGGCAAAACTTCTGGCGGGGGGGCATGAGGTCGTTGCCTTTGATATTACACAGCCATCCCAAGACGTCTCGCAGTGGATCCAAACGGATTTGAGTGAACCGGCATCCATTGCGGTGGCATTGGACAGGGCGACGGGCACCTTTGATGCCTTGATCAATAATGCGGGTTTGCCCCCACGGGAGGGTCTGGAACAGGCCATTTTGCAAGTGAATTACTTTGGCATGCGGGCGTTTTTAACTGGTATGTTGGACAAACTCGACCGAGGGGCGTCCATTGTGAACACGGCCTCACGCGCAGGTGCGATGTGGCGCGATAATTTGGATGAGATTAAGGCGCTGATGGCGCTTGATCCAGCGGATCTATCTGATTTTATTAAGACACGCTCGATGGATGCAACACACGCATATAATTTGTCCAAAGAGGCGGTCATCATTCTAACCATGGCACAGACCGAGGCCATGATCCAACGCGGGCTGAGGATGAATTCGGTCAGTCCCGCGGCCGTGAGCACGGGGATTTTGGATGATTTCACCAAGGCCTTTGGACCCAAAGTTGCCAAGAATATCGCGCGGGCAGGGCGACCTGGAACGCCCGAGGAAATTGCAGATATCATTCTATTTTTGATCTCGCCGCAAAGCGCGTGGATCAAAGGCCAAGACATCACAATCGATGGCGGAATGAGCGCCATGGGAATAACTGATATGATGGGCTTGCCCCGCTAGGCGAGGGGAGCCGCTACAAAGGAGCGTAAGATGGGCATTCAAAACCTCACCGTCACGACCGATCTATACATAGATGGGGATGAAAGACCTGCTCAACATGGGCGCAGCTATGAGCTATATAATCCAGCACGGCCCTCTGAATTGGTGGGCCATGCTGCGGCGGCCTCTCATGAGGATGTGGATCAGGCGGTCCAAGCGGGCCACCGTGCCTTTCCTGCGTGGTCTGCCCTGAGCCATCGCGAACGGGCGGAGCACCTTCGTGCTGTGGCGCAGGCACTCTCAGCCGATGAAGAAGATATTAGCAATCGATCGCGTCTCTTTACCCGTGAACATGGCAAAATCATCAAAGAAACCCTGATGGAGATGTCTCGCCTTGGCCATCGCTTTATCCAAGTGGCCGATTATGCGGACCGCTTGGCCAAGGATGAGGAAATCGCCGGAGGTCAATTTGATACATTGGTCATGCGTCAGGCGCGCGGTGTCGCCGCTTTGATCGTACCATGGAATTGGCCGCTTTCGATTTTGGGGGCAAAACTGCCTCAGGCGTTGATCGCGGGTAACACTGTGGTTGTGAAGCCATCACAAAACTCTGCCCTCGCCCCGATGCAAACCCTTAAGATTATTGCAAGCCTGCTGCCGCCAGGCGTTGTGAATGTCATATCGGGATCAGCATCGGAAATTGGCGATAGCTTAGTGGGCCATCCTTTGGTGCGCACTGTCAATTTCACGGGATCCGTCGGGATTGGCCGCCATGTCATGAAAGTGGCTGCCGATAATATCACGCCAGTGACGTTAGAGTTGGGCGGAAACGATGCCGCCATTGTGCTCGAAGACGCGGAATTTGATGCGCAGACATTTTTCAAAATGTACAAGGGGGCATTCGCTTCAACGGGACAAATTTGCATGGCGATGAAGCGGCTTTATGTGCACGAGTCGCGTTATGACGAAGTGGTCGATGGGATGCTTGCGGCGTGTAATAGCACAGTTGTCGGGGATGGTTTGTTGCCAGAAACAACGATGGGGCCGCTCAACAATGCAAAGCAGCTCAAAGTTGTGACAGATATGATCGACGAGGCGCGCGCAAAAGGGGCAGATGTGCGCGAATGCGGCGACGTGCCTGATCAAGAACTGTATCAGGGCGGCGGATATTTCCAAAAACCAACATTGGTCTTGAATGCCGATGATGGCCTATCCGTTGTGCGAGACGAGCAATTTGGCCCAGCCTTACCGATTATGAAGTTCAAAACAGATCAAGAGGCCATTGCGCGCGCCAATGATAGCGAATTTGGCCTTTGTTCTTCTGTCTGGACACCAGATGCCGAACGCGCGGTTGCGATATCGCGTCAGCTTGAGGCGGGATATACCTATTTAAATGGACATGGTCCAATGGCCCAAGACGGGTTTGGTCCTTTTGGCGGATTTAAAAACTCGGGTATTGGGCGCAATCTGGGTTACGACGGTGTCTTGGGCTTTACCGAAGCGCATTCAATTTCAGGGCCGGCTGGATTTTTGCTGTAGGGGAGTCTTCTTTCGGTGTGAGTCAAGCTATGTTATTTCTGCATGGCGACATTTCCAAATGGGCTGAGGTAACCGGGCCCCTCATGGGCTATATTCCTTTCATCAACTGAAAGGAAAAATCATGTTGAAAGCAATCTATCGTTCAATAATTGTCGCGCAAACTGCACGCGCCACATCGCAAGCGTTGAACTTTTTGTCAGATGATCAACTGGCCGAATTGGGTCTTACCCGTGCGTCTTGTTCAATGCATCGAACAACGCAGCAGTAAGTCACAATCCCCATAGCACCAAAACAGCCCGCGCTTTCCTCCTTGTCAGATTTATCGCCGCTGCAGCTCACGCTGACAGCAGCCACAAACCTTAGACTTTGCTACCTTTCACCGCATATGATTCAATGGCCGCTTTGCCAGAAATCAAGAAACAACTGTCACACCGTTGTCATTCGCGTCTAGCTGTGAGCAGCTGGTCGGTGGCCAACTTGATTTGCTTCAAGTAGCTTTCATGCCCATCCACAACTGACATTTCTAGGTCCGGTGCCCCTGTCCGTCCCGCAAGTGCAATTTGGGCGCAGAACCAGTTTAAGACTGCACCGCGTGGCAGGGTGTCGGCTGGTGGAAAATCCTGTTCAACTGCGGGTGCTTTCTCAATCTCACCAGCCAACAACTTGGTGGCGAAACTCGGATCGGCAATAAAGGGACGACCCATCCCGATCAGGTCGGTCTTGTCGCTAGCAATGGCGTCATTCATTACACCAGCGGATCGAAAGCCACCGGTGACCATTAGGGGAATATTCAAGGCATCTTTGATCGCAGCGGCGTAGTCCAGAAAATAGGCTTCGCGTATCTGAGTTGATCCGCTTTTCGACGCGTGTTGATACGCTGTCGGCTCTTCGAAGTTGCCGCCCGAGATTTCGATGAAGTCCACGCCCTCTGCTTCCAACATGACAGCCACTTGAACTGAATCCACGTGGTCGAACCCGCCTTTCTGGAAATCGGATGAGTTCAGTTTGACGGCAACGATAAAGCCCGGATCAACTGCTTGCCGAACCGCTTTGACTACCTCGATTGACAGCCGAGCCCTGTTTTCCAATACAC
>CALGEE010000193.1 GCA_937881525.1 uncultured Sphingomonadales bacterium
CCCCTTTTTGGAACAATGCAGTAACCACGCGGGTTTCAGACGGAACATTACCCTTGCGGACGCTCGGCGCTACTCATTTTGATTACGCAGAAATTGCTCTTTTTTACCTAAAGTTCAGTCTCAAAACAGCGTTGTGTTTTGCTCTGTTTGACTCCGAAAATCATGCCGTCTGATGCGTCAATAACGGTTTGCGTTTGTGGTCGTTTTGTTATGTCAATTGTTAACGGTTGCCGCATGCATGCAGTCCCAAGAGGGCTCTCGATAAGCTCGCATTTAGTATCTTTGGCACAGGCCAGAGCAACACGTTTACTCGTTGAGTTGCCATCGAGGTAGGTCACAAATGTCGGAGCGTTTGATCTCTCAAGAATTGAATGCTGCAAGATGAGATCATCCAGATGTGCATGAGTCAGGCGAAAGGTATCGGCTCTGCGTTTGGTGAACTCGATCGCATTGGGTGCGAGATAATTTCCCGTTGATCCAGCGTAATGGGTCGAAGAGTGAAGGATATGCTCATCCGCATAAGCTGTCAGTGCCATGGCATCTCGCGCCACATGTGCCAGAGTTCGTCGCAGATCATGTGGTGCAACATGTTGTAGGCCCGTCAGATCTTTAATCTGGTTATAGAGGTCCCGAACGTCAGTGAGTGCGCCACTCTTCGAGCTTCGGCCAGATGGAAATACAAACTCTGAGGTCCGGGTCTTGTGTAAACGTGTTAGGAGCAACCCGATGAAGCCAACAATCGGGACCGCGTTGAGTGTTTTTTGCCCATTCGCACTCTTACTTTGAAATGCAATGAAGGGAACCTCCTGATCAAGGTGCACGTTATCCCAGCGAAGTGTGAGGACTGCTTCTTTACGCTCTCCAGTAAGAAGCATTAAGAGGTATGCATCTTTCTTCATCTGGGTGCTGTTTGCTGTGAGTAGCCCAGCCCAAAATAGCGTCAACTTGTCTAAGGGAATGTAATGATCGGGGCGTTTTTTTACCCGAATCTTGCCAAAGATCGTACCGGTCCTGTGTGCCAGGTCGAAGCCGAGATCCTCTTGCGTGAAGCGGTCAAGCCATGCATAGATTTTAACCAGCATCTTTTTGATTCGGTCGAGTGATGCCCAATGATCAATATACTGATCGCGCAGTTTAATGAGCGTCGGCTCGGTTAAATCGATGAGTCGAGTCTTTCCTAACACTTTCTCAATGTTGGCGATGGTGTTTCGTTCTAGGTCGTGCGTGCGTTCTGTCATCCCACCTTGCTTAAAGATCTGGTCAGCGCGATTGCGGCAGAGTGTCACTAACGGTGTTTCAAGCGTGGATGCACGCTCTTGAGATTGCGTAGCGCGATCCGCTTCAAGTTGTAAATCGCGCCCTTGCGTGATCGCTTGGAAATTGATGGCGTGTTGTTTCTTGGCTGCAGCCAGATCGTATTCGGGGAATTTACCGATGGTAATACTTCGGTTGAGACCCGTTGGTTCTTTCGCATGTGTAATGAAGACTTTAGTTCCGCTCGTTTCCACTTTCAAACGCAAGCCTGTTTGTCCCGCAACTGGAATGAAGTAGCGTTTATTTCGTGGTTGCCGGGCGCGAATATCCGCATTGGACTGAATCGGTGGCTCAGTGCGCTTGGGGAGTGTTGAGACTTGAGTCTGCTGTTTCATATGCGGATTTCCGGACAACTGACGGACAACCGATGATAGCAAAAAACAGCTTGGACAACCAGTGGACAACCTGGCGGAAAATTATTAAACCATTGTTTTATATTGATATGTTGGAGCGGGTAGTGGGAATCGAACCCACATCTCTAGCTTGGAAGGCTAGGGTAATAGCCTTTATACGATACCCGCGGCTATTGTTTTCAAAAGAAAAATTTTTAGTTCATTCAATTTTTCATAACCAATGCATGATTTGACCAACTCGGGCACAACTCACGACGACTACGAAGGGGCCGAACTGTAGCGATTATTGTGATGGAAGGCAAGATGACGGAATCTGCCAAATCTGCACACCTGTTTGCCAAATGTACCCCACCCATGCCGACTCAAATCACTCAGAGGCAAGTTGATGTGAGTGCGAGGCAGCTCAATGTCCAGTCATCCAAGTGAACGCCATGATCTGGCAGTTCCGAGGTCGCACCTGTATCGGTAGGAAGTTGTCAGACTCCGAGACCTACTGATGCTCCCAAGGCCGAATACACGCTTGTTTTTCTTGGTTCCATACGTAGCCTGCTGACGGGATGCAGCCATACTCATCGCGATCTGAGCCGATCCGTGTTTGCTGGGCGCATCCAGCCACCCCAATGAGTACCAACATGACCAGAGTGATTTTGGTTGATAAATTCATCATTGGCATCCCTGGCTGCGAATGTGGGACAAGCGGCAAATGGGCTACCGTGCGATGGGCTATCGCGTCGAGGCACAGCGCGAATTTTGCGAAATCAGCTAAATTCGTGACGTGACAGAAGCTTGTTTGGAAATTCTTGGGGCGAAATGAGCGAAATCAAGTGCCAGCACAGTCCCGTGTCATCTGTGTGTGCTATAGTTGCGACAGATTCTGCCACCTGTGCGACAATTCGCCTATCTGATCGCTCCGGGAGGTTCCCATGTCTGAACGCATCAACGCCCGTCTGTCGAAACCCCTGGCTGAATTCGTGGATCGAATGGTCGGCGAGGCGGGTCTTTACGAAACACCCAGCGAATACGTGCGCGACCTGATCCGACGCGACATGGAACGGCGCGACGGCCAGTTTGTGCAGGACGCCATCCTCACCGGTTTTCGAGACATCGCAGCAGGCCGCGTTTTTGCGTCCAGCGGCGACTTCAAGACCGACATGGCGGTGCTGGACCGCAAGGAAGCCGATGGTTGGCAATGATGTGCCATCGCCCGCTACGTTCCTGCTGACTCGGAATGCGGCGCTGGATTTGCGCCGTATCTACACGCGGTCACTCCGGGAATG
>CALGEE010000194.1 GCA_937881525.1 uncultured Sphingomonadales bacterium
CAAGCTCAAGAAGCCGGGCCGTGCGCCCGCTATGCTCTGCTGCGATCAACGTAGTTCCAGAGCCACCAAAACCATCCAAGACAATATCATCCTGGTCGCTGGCATCCTTGAGGATATCGCTGATCATTTCCGCAGGCTTGACCGTAGGGTGCCAGCCAAGTTCCTCTGAACGCGCGTTCGAAAAACTGTTTGCCCCAGCATGGTTCCAGACATTGGAACGGTGCCGACCATTAATGCCAAGCTCAACATTGTTGATATGCGGCCGCTTCCCCTTTTTGAACACCGCCACCAACTCATGCTGCGACCTGTAGAGCGATCCCATGCCCGCATTGCTCTTGGCCCATACACACAGGTTGAGCCAGTCGTCATAGACTGCCCTGCCCGCACCCAGAAGTTCGGGAAGATGCCGCCAATCCATGAACACATAATGGAGCGAACCGTCGCGGCTGACTTTAGCCATTGCGGCAAGGGACTGCTCAAGAAAACCGGTGAATGCTGCTTCGCTGAGTTCTCCGGATCCTTGCACAAACTCGCGGTGGCGAACCTTGCCGAGGCCAGAGACGTGGCCAGCGATAGGAACATTGTAAGGCGGGTCGGTAACAATCAGCCGGGCTTTCTCGCGCCCCATAAGATGCTTGTAACTCTTATGGTCTAGCGCATCGCCGCACAGCAGCCTGTGCCGTCCCAGCTGCCATAGGTCACCGGGCCTGCAAACTGCCGGACCAGTTTCGATCACCGGCACGTCATCCTCGGTCACCGGGCTATCGCCAGCATCCATGATGAGTTCAATTTCGCGCAGGTCGAAGCCAGTTAGCGTTATATCAATTTCAAAATCACTCAGCTCGCCAAGTTCCAAAGCTAACAGCTCTTTGTCCCAGCCAGCCTTTTCGGCGAGCCGGTTGTCGGCAAGCACATAAGCGCGCTGCTGTTGTGGGCTTAACCAGTCAATCTGCAGCGTTGGGACTTGGGTAAGGCCAAGTGTTTGCGCTGCTGCCAGGCGGCCGTGACCGGCAATAACCTGTCCACTACCGTCGACCAGCACCGGATTGGTAAAACCGAAGGCACGAATGCTATCGGCAATCAGGCGAAGCTGCTTCTTGGAATGGGTCCTTGCATTGCGCGGCGCTGGGCGCAGCTTATCGATACTAATCAGCTTTGGTTGCGGAAGCTTTATTGCGGGGATTTCAGATTGAGTATGCATGATAATTCACCTTATTCATCAGGTTGATGGAGCAAGGAGATCGGCTCTGCCATGGCCACATAGCGTGCGGGCACAGCCTTTTGTGCACGCAATACGGCGCGATCTCGAACGTAGGGATGTTGAGGCTCAGCCTCGGTTTTGGGGCTCTACCCCGGTTTTGCGGCTCCACCGCGAATTGGGTCAGGCTCTGCCGTTTCCAACTCATCCATTTTTGATGAACAAAAGAA
>CALGEE010000195.1 GCA_937881525.1 uncultured Sphingomonadales bacterium
TAATTTGCCGTTAACTATGAATTTCGGAAAGCATTCCCAGCCCATATGGTTGGTCACCCCCATTATGGTCATGATCGCTAGCACAGCGCCCAAAGCCCCTTCATGAACAGGTATGATAAAAACCAACGCAGGAATGACAAAGGCGCCAGAAAAGGCCTCCAATGGATGAAAGGCCATCGCTGCCCATGCGGTTGGCGGGCGGCTTTCATGGTGCACGGCATGCGCCGCCTTGAACCAAAACGGACGATGCATCAGCCGATGCGTCCAATAGAACCAAGTATCGTGCATAAATAGATACAGGAACACTGATACCGGAAGATACCACAAGGGAAGTGCGTCTATGTCGCGGTAAATCTGCGTCCAGCCTAAGCTATCCCAGCCCCAAGCAACAATTCCGGCTGGTATGCCGTAAATGGCTGCGCTGGCCAGGCTCCATTTAATCTCGCTTTTGATTTGCTTATCAAGGCCGGTGTAAAGGCCGGGCGCACGAACCCGGGTTGCCCAGGCAAACGTACCGCTAACAAGCAAATACCGTATGCCTACAATTGCCGTCATCGCAGCGGCAGACATAATCAAGACACGCAAGCTATCCATCCGCCGCCCTTACATGCATTGCTATCACTTTAGCAAATTGCGCGTTTTAAATTCATGCGGTCCAGAGATACTGATCACATCACCATCCTGCATTTCGGCAATTGGCCCATCATATCGGTCCGCCGCTTTGCCCAACAGCACAAACTGAAGCGCCTTTGGCACCGATGGAACGATATGGGTAAAGGCAAGCATGCCTACCCCCGCAGACTTCGCCACATCGGCGGCTTCTTCGGGACTGATGTGGTAATTCTCTATGTCCTTAAAGATTTTGGCGCGGTTGTTCATTCCCGCCTTTTGCGCGCTGCGGGCTAGAATATCGACGATGCGTGGCGAAAGCATCTCACTCACCAACAGGTCCGTTCCCTTGGCGGCTGCCGCAAGCTTAGGTGTAAAGGCAGTGTCGCCCGTGATGGTCACGCTTTTACCCTTGAACGCCACACGATACCCGAATGCCGGTTTGATGGGGTCATGGTCGACTGCAAAGGCTGTGATGCGGACATTGTTCGCGTCATAGACAGTTCCTGGCTGAATGGCCGTGCCTGCCATGCCAAAACCGGACGGCGACACCACAGATTCGCCGTGATGCGCAATGCGGTAGGTGGAATCAATGCGATAGGCCGCGTTCAGTCCTTGGGTAATTTCCGTGACGCCTTCAGGGCCGGACACCACTAAAGGTGTTTTTGCGGATGCACCTGCCCAGCGTTGCAAAGTGAATGGACCAAGGCCTTCAAAATGGTCGCTATGCAAATGGGTCAGCCAAACGCCTTGCACTTTGTCCAGCGGCATCCCCATCAGAGCTAATGTTTCGCCGGAGCCTTCACCCATGTCAAAAACAAACAGCCTGCCACCCGCAATAATGACAGTGCACGCGGCAGCACGATCGCGGCTTGGCAATGGCGAACCTGTGCCGCAAAAACCGACATGTAATTGGTCAGCAGGTAAGTCCGCCATGACGTTGCGTGTCATGGCTGCATCTGCGGCACGGGTAATCACCGCCATCGCGATTGGGTCGCGCTGCGTATACGCAACGCCGCCAAAAACAGCCGCGAGCCCCAACGTCGCCAAAAGCCATTTTTTACGCATTTTACGTCCTCCCATTTGCACAGCACTTCGCCACGAAGTCTATGTTTATCTACGCTTACCAGTCTGGAATAGCATCAGAAAAATTTTGCTGTGCCCTGCGCGTTACCGCACCAAGTAAACAGAAAGCTGTGTATGACCTTGGCAGAGCCCTTTCCCTTGTAAAACGGCTGCGCTAGGGCGTTGAGGTGACACTTGAAAATATCAAATGCGACGTTGCCATCGTTGGCGGCGGTCTTGCCGGCGGGCTGATCGCGCTGGCGCTTGCTAAGATGCGGCCCGAGTTACATGTTGTTCTCATCGAACAAGGTCAAAGCTTTGGCGGCAATCATATTTGGAGCTACTTCGCGAGCGACATTTTGCCTGAGCATCGCTGGCTGACCGCGCCCTTGGTCACTTATGGCTGGTCGGGTTATGACGTGAAATTTCCCGGGCACAGCCGGTCGCTCGACAATATCTATTACACCATCGAGTCCGAGCGGCTTGACTGGGTTTTGCGGAAAAACCTACCTGCATCTTCCCTCATGTTGGGTAGGGAGGTTAAGGCCGTTTCGCCCCGTCTTGTGGTACTCGACGGCGCACAGCGGATCAACGCTGGCGGCGTTATTGACGTGCGCGGCGCTGGCGATTTGAACCATCTCGACTGCGGTTGGCAAAAATTCACCGGGCAATTGATGCAATTGTCCGAGCCGCACAACATTACCAAGCCAATTGTCATGGACGCCACGGTGGACCAGCATGATGGCTATCGCTTCGTCTACGTCCTCCCCTTTAGCATGGACAAATTGTTTGTCGAAGACACTTATTACAGCGACAAGCCCGACCATGACCCGCGCATTTTGCGGCCACGTATCGCGGCTTATGCCGACGAAAAAGGTTGGAAAGTCGAACGCGTCCTGCGCGAGGAAAATGGCGTTCTGCCAGTCGTTATGGGCGGTGATCTTGAAGGCTATTGGAATAGCGGTAGTGGCCGAACGGCAAAGGCCGGCGCGCGCGGTGCATTTTTCCAAGCTGTCACAAGCTATTCCCTGCCCGACGCGGTGCGCAACGCGATTTTCATTGCAGAGCAGCCCGACCTTGATGGTGATAAGCTGCGGCTGGTGCTGCGGCAACGCGCGGAAGACCATTGGAACAATGGCAGATTTTTCCGCATGCTGAACCGCATGCTCTTCCGCGGCGCAGATGGCCCCGACAGATATAAGATATTGGAACGTTTCTACAGGCTTAAGCCTGAATTGATCGAACGGTTTTACACGGGAATTACAACGACTAAAGATAAGGCACGCATCCTAATTGGCAAACCGCCCATTCCCATTGGCAGGGCGATTGCAGCCATCTGGAGCAAGAAGAAGTGAGCAAGACTGCTGCGATCATCGGTGCCGGGTTTGGTGGCCTTGCGCTTGCCATCCGTTTGCAATCGGCCGGTATCGCCACCACCATAATCGAGGCGCGGGACAAGCCCGGCGGCCGTGGCTATTATTGGGAGAAGGACGGTTTCACCTTTGATGGTGGACCAACGGTCATTACTGACCCGCCTTGTCTGGAGGAATTATGGGCGCTGTCTGGCCACAAGATGGCAGACGACATCGAACTGATGCCCGTTTTTCCATTTTATCGCTTGAATTGGCCCGACGGCACGAATTTCGATTATTCGAACGACGCGCCAGGTCTGAGAGCAGAGATCGAAAAGCTGAACCCCGAAGATGTCGAGGGCTATCGCAAGTTCCTCGAATATTCAAAGGGTGTGTATAAAGAGGGCTATCAAAAGCTTGGTTCAGTCGCGTTCCTCGACTTTGCATCGATGATTAAGGCTGCACCTCCATTAATGAAATATCAGGCCTGGCGCTCGGTCTATTCGATCGTATCGTCTTATGTGAAAGACGAACGCCTACGTCAGGCATTGTCTTTCCATACCCTGCTGGTCGGCGGCAACCCGATGAACACCAGCGCAATTTATGCGCTCATTCACACCATCGAAAAAGAAGGCGGCGTCTGGTTTGCTAAGGGCGGAACCAACCGCCTCGTCGCGGCTATGGTGACGCATTTCGAACGGCTTGGCGGTACTATCCGCTTGGACGATGCTGTCGAAGAGATTGAGACACGCGGAGACAAGGTCACAGGCGTGCGCACAAAATCGGGCTGGCGCATGGATTGCGACATGGCGGCATCGAACGGCGATTTGATGCATAGTTATCAGGACCTGTTAACAAGCAACAAGCGCGGCGAACGCGCAACGAAAGCACTCCGCCGGAAAAGTTGGTCGCCATCTTTGTTTGTGCTGCATTTGGGCATCAAGGGCACTTGGCCGGGCATTCCACACCACATGATCTTGTTTGGCCCACGATATAAGGGCCTGCTGGATGATATCTTCATTAACGGCGTCTTACCAAAGGACTTCGCCCTCTATTTGCACCACCCTACCGTGACCGACCCAAGCCTTGCGCCAGAAGGCTGCTCAGTATTTTATGTGCTCGCGCCGGTTGCGCATTTGGGCAAGGCACCACTTAACTGGGATGGCGATGTGGGCGAGGCAATGACGGAGCGGATATTGGACGAGCTTGAGCGCAGATTGATCCCTGACATCCGCAGCCGGATCATGACTCAGTTCCATTACACGCCAGCCGATTTTGGCCGTGACCTATCGGCCCATTTGGGCAGCGCTTTCAGCCTAGAACCCGTTCTTTGGCAGTCCGCATATATGCGTGCGCATAATCGCGATGACGCAATATCGAACCTGTATTTCGTCGGTGCGGGTACACACCCCGGCGCTGGCATTCCCGGCGTTGTCGGCAGCGCAAAGGCAACCGCAGCATTAATGATGGAAGTGGCAAACGCATGAAGCGCCTAGCAGTTTATTGCGGGTCAGCGACGCCCGAGAACCCGGTTTACATCAACGCCGCGCGCGAAGTAGGCAAAGCGCTTGCCAAGCGCGGCATTGGCGTGGTCTATGGCGGCGGACGCTTGGGCCTTATGGGCGCTGTGGCGGACAGCGCGCTTGAGGCAGGCGGCGAAGTCATTGGCATCATCCCCAAAGCATTGGTCGGCGCAGAGGTCGCGCACAAGGGGTGCACGGAACTGCACGTGGTTTCTGGCATGCATGAACGCAAGGCCCGCTTCACGGACCTCTCCGATGGTTTCATAACCATCCCAGGCGGCGTGGGCACGATGGACGAATTGTGGGAAGCGATCAGCTGGTCACAACTTGGCTATCACCAAAAGCCGGTTGGCGTTTTGAATGTTGCCGGTTTTTACGACCAGTTGATTGCGTTTAACCAGAATATGATCGATGTTGGTTTCATCCGGCCACAACATGCCGGGATCATGATTGTCGATGATAATCTAGATGGCTTGCTGGATAAGATGGCGGCTTATGTACCGCACAAGACGATTTTCCATATGAAAGCAGATGATTTGTGAGAGACCGCGCCGCGCTCGTAGCGTTCGCGCAAGAAAGCATTTCGCGTGGGTCGAAATCGTTCCGATTTGCCAGCCGCCTGTTCGACCGCACCACGCGCGAACGCGTCTGGCTGCTCTACGCATGGTGCCGCAAATGCGACGACATGGCGGACGGACAGGACCATGGCGGCGCGATGGAGGCGGTAACTGATCCACAAGCACGGGTTCAGGTGATACGCCAACTAACCGCAATGGCATTAGCAGGTACACCCACAAATGAGCCCGCCTTTGACTGTCTTGACGTGGTTGCACGCGAATGCGGAATTACCTCTCGCATGGCCGAAGACGTGATTGAAGGCTTCGCACTGGATGCCGCCGACTGGCGTCCGCGCCGCGAAAGCGATCTGTATCAATATTGCTACCATGTCGCAGGCGCAGTTGGTGTCATGATGGCGGTGGTTATGGGTGTTCCAGCCGACGATGACGCGACACTTGACCGGGCATGCGACCTTGGCCTCGCGTTTCAGCTTGCCAATATCGCTCGGGACATCGCCGAAGATGACGCAGCCGGGCGCTGTTATCTGCCCGACGATTGGCTCGCCATGGTCGACATCGGGCCGGGCGAACATATGAAGCCGCATAACCGCAAGAAATTGGCGCTGATAGGCCGCTGGCTCGCCGATGAGGCTGAGCAATATGAGGCATCAGCGCGCGTTGGCGCGAAGCATTTGCCCCTGCGTGCGCGCTGGGCCGTGTTGTCGGCCGCGGGCATTTATGGCGACATCGCGCGCAAGGTCCGCGCCGCACAAGCCCACGCATGGGATCAGCGAATATTTACGAGCAGGCCAGAAAAATTCCGTTGGGTGCGCAAGGCATTTGTCGATGCGATTGCCAACAACCCGCGCGATACGAACCGCGATATGTTGTGGACGCGGGTGCGGTAGATTTGTTTGGGCCGTCATCCTGAAACAGGTTCAGGCTGACGACAGGATACGCGCGGCCCGCTCCGACAAACGTTCCACAGCAGCCTTATGAATCCCCGGCGCGCAGCAGATTAGTCCAAAATCCAGCGGCGCGCGTTTATTGTATGTTATAGTCTGGCCAAGCGCGTCGGTTACGATCCCACCCGCCTCTTGCGCCACCAGATGCGCCGCGGCGATGTCCCATTCATTACCCCAACGCAATGTCGCCACAAGGTCGGCCCTGTCGCAGGCGACCATCGTCATACGCATTGCGATGCTATTGGGTTTGTCGACCGTCACCAGATCGGAATCCACGCGTGGCAAATCGTCGCCTGGCACGCGTGCTCCTGCGAAATCCTGACGTATGCTGCCCGACAGCAGCGTGCCGTTGCACGTCACGCCCTCACCGCTGGCGGCAACCCAGATTTTGTCTTGCGCAGGTGCCGCCATCACGGCGAAGACCGGAAGGCCATCCGCCACCAATGCCACTGACACGCACCAACCGCTGCGTCCACGCACATAGTCACGCGTTCCGTCGATTGGGTCGACAAGCCACAGCAAGCGCGCATCGAGCCGTGACGGGTCATCGATTGTTTCTTCTGAAAGCCACGCGGCCTCAGGCAATATTGCCTGCAGCCGCTTTGTGAGCAGGGCGTCGACAGCTATGTCGATGTCGCTTACCGGATTATCCTTGCTCTTTTCCCACACTTTAGTGTCGGGAGCTGCGCCATCGCGCCAGCTGGCAAAGGCCAATGCCGCTGCCTCCTGTGTGGCGGCAACAACGGCATCTCGGTCAAGCTGGCGCTCAGGCACCTGCGATCATCAGGCCGTCGATGCGCAGCGTTGGCACATTTGTGCCCCGTGTGAATTCCAAGTCATTGGCTACTGTCATCGCTGCAAACATATCCTTCAAATTTCCGGCGATCGTGAATTCGCTGACTGCCCCGGCAATTTCGCCATTGATGATCAGGAAACCGGCCGCGCCCCGGCTGTAATCGCCCGTGACGGGGTTTACGCCCTGTCCTGCGAGTTCATGCACATAGATACCATGCCTAATGTCGGCGATAAGTTCCGACACGCTGACGCTGCCGCCTTCCAGATGGACATTGGATGTGCTGACACCGGGAGCGCCGCCGATCCCGCGGCTGGCATGGCCCGTAGGCTCAAGTCCCAACTGCCGCGCGGATGCGCTCTCCATCAACCAACCCGTCAGAACACCGTTTTCGATAATAGAGCGGCGCGCAGTGGGCAAGCCTTCGCCATCAAAGGCACGCGAGCCAAGGCCGCGCATGCGATGCGGATCATCAACAATAGAAATGCTGCTGTCGAACAATTGTGCGCCAAGCGATTCGAGCAGAAAGCTTGTCTTTCGCGCAATCGAAGAGCCGCCGATGCCGCCAAGCAAATGGCCGACAAAAGAGCCGCCGACGCGTGGGTCAAATACAACTGGCATCTGACCGCTTTTGACTGTGCCGGGGTTCAACCGTTTAACTGCGCGTTCACCAGCGCGGGTGCCAATGTTGAAAGGGCTATCCAGATCGGCAAGGTGGCGCGTGGTCCGCCAGTCATAATCACGCTCCTTGGCATCGCCATCGCCCGAAAGCACGCTTGCGGACATGCCATAGCCTGAGCCGGATTTCACGCCGGCAAAGCCATGACTGGTGGCCAATGCAAAGATGGAGCGTCCAGCACTTGCGCCTGCGCCTTCACTGTTGGTTACGCCGGGTACGACGCGCGCAGCGTTTTCGCATTCGAGCGCAGCAGCACGCAGCAGGGCGGGATCGGGATCAAGGCCATCATCCCCATCAAAATCCGGAACGGCGCCTGTCAGCAATCGATCCTGCGGCGCAAGGCCCGCATATTGATCCTCCGGTGCTTCTTTCGCCATGTCTATGGCACGCGTCACCAGGCCTGCAAGAATGTCCGGGTTCATGTTGGACGAAGAAATGGAGGCCGACCGTTGGCCTACAAAAACGCGCAGGCCGATATCTTCACCCTCGGAACGTGCGACATCTTCCAAATGGCCAAGCCGCACTTGGACCTCAGTGGATGCATCGCAGACATATACTGCGTCAGCCGCGTCAGCGCCGGCCTTGATGGCTTGGGCAACGAGATTGTGTGCGCGATCAAGCGCTTCTTGTGGGTTCAGCATCTCTCCCGCTTAGGCGCGGGCAATTACAGCGTCAATCGAGCCGCAATCAAAAAACGGTGAACAGCACCGCCAATACAGCAGGAATGGTAATCGCCGCGCCCCACAGTTTCAGCCGATCTGCATAATAGCGGGTTTCAAGCCCATCACCTGGATACGCATTGGCATTGAGCGCCTGCCAACGCCGTTCCAAATTACGGCAAAGTGGAATGACAGCGCCAACAAACAAGACCAAGACAAAATAAGGGAAAATGGAAGTCCCGCTCGATTCGATAGTCGGCGTCACCAAAAAAATCAGCATTAGGGTGTACACGACCAAAGCAAAGGCTACGTGATCGGATATTCGTTTCGAATAGCTTTTATATGCGCGCACATACGCTGTTTCGGCTTTTGCCATTTTCTCTCTCCTCTTCCCAT
>CALGEE010000196.1 GCA_937881525.1 uncultured Sphingomonadales bacterium
GACAAAGGGCGAACAAGGCGCAACGCCCACTTCGTCGGCTGTGTTGAGCACCCGTCCAGACATGATGATGGTCGCCAATGCCATGCAAGAGGCCAAGATCGTGGTCCATGATCACCGCCGAGCCGATGTGACGGACAGCAAACCCGCCGGCGAGGCCACACTGCGCACGGAAACGGCGATGTTGGATCTCGTGCGGGGGGCCGCAGAGCGGTCTGAGCCAGTTGTTTCAACGCATGCAGCGCCCCGTCCCACACATTCCGCGCAGCCCGTTGTGCCAGCGGTGCCTCCAGCGATGGCGCCGGCCGCGACGCTCAACATGCGGCAGGCGGATTGGGGTAAGCAACTGGTTGGCCACATTGAGCGCATGGCTGCAAACGGATCGCAACGTATCGAGCTTTCGCTACGGCCAAAAAACCTTGGCGAGATCCGCGTCATGCTTGATTTGCGCGGCGATCAGACCTTGGTGCATCTTGTTACCGAGACAACTGCCGCCGCGCGCCTTTTGAGCGGTGCTGAAGACCGCTTGGCGCAAGTATTGGACCAATCCGGCTATCGCCTGTCGGGATTTTCTGCGAATGAACAAGGCGCGGGTGCGCAATCCGGCCAGCAAGGCCAGCAAGGTCAGCCCTCTCCCCGCCGTAATCGACCCGCCATTGAGAACGCAAAGCGCGATGAACCTACCGAAGCTGCAACGACTAGCGCATATGGCGCTGATCGGAACCAGTCGACCGGCATCAATATGCTTGCCTAATTGAGGAACTAAGACATGTCGGACCAAAGCACGCCGGAGGGCAAATCAAAGGGGGGTCTTTTGAAGATCCTTATTTTTGTATTCGGAGGCCTAGCCCTTGTCGGTATCGGCCTTGGTGCTGGCTTTTTCCTTTTCGGACAAAGCACCAACCCATCCGAAGAGATCGATATGATCATCGAACGTAAACTACAGGAATCGGGTCAATTGCCCGCTCCGGAGGAAGATGGTGACGAGGAAGGTGCAGGCCCATCGCGCATGGCAAAGCCGGTCGACGACGTTGAGACCTTCATCACCAGCTATTACGAATTCCCCGGCAATTTCACGACCAATTTGCGTGCCTCGCGCAAGTTTCTTCAGGTCGGAATTGGCGTGTCGACGCAATATGACGAGACGGTCGTGCGCAATGTGGAAACCCATCAACTCGCGCTGCGCTCAGAAGTGTTGGGCGTGATTAGCGAGTTCACCGAAGAAGAGGTCGAAGGCAAGGATGGGCGCGATGCAATGGCAGACCGGATGCGTGATGCGATGAACGTCAAGCTTGAAGAACTCGAAGGTTTCGGCGGTATAGAGGGCGTACATTTCACCTCTTTCATTCTCCAGTAAAGGGGCAGGGCATGGTATCGTCTCGCAAGCTAAGCAACGAAGAAGTCGAGGCGCTGATCGAGGGTCTGAGCAATTCCTCAGGCGCGGCTGATGGTGTCTTTATGGATGGGGATACCTCGGGTGTCAGGCCGTTCACATTCGGTTCGGACGATCTTTCCCTTCTGGGAGATTACTACGCGCTCAGAATGATCAATGAGCGATTTAGCCGCTTTGCACGTTCGGTTTTTTTGCCGATGCTGCGCGTGCAACCGCGGATTTCATCCTTCCCGCCTGAGGTCAAAACCTTTGACGAATACAGCGCAGCTTCAGAGAATTTCGTCAGTCTTACAAACAGCAGGATGGAGGAATTGCGCGGCAATCAACTTCTTGTCCTGCCGCCCAATTTTATCTCACTGCTCACGAATTCCTATTATGGCGGCACCGCTGTGCGGCCGCTCAAAAGGGTTCAAGGAGAGTTTACCGCAACTGAACAGCGCGTGATCGAAATCGTCACCAGTGGGTTGAACGAGGCGCTGCAGATGGCCTGGCGCGACCTGACGCCCGTAACCTTCTCGATCCAAGGTCGTGAAGAGAACATGCAGTTTGCGTCCTTCGTCGATGGCTCAGAAACCGTGATCATCTGTTCTTTTGTGGTTCAATTGCCAAAAACTGAGCCTGCGACCTTTGACATCATCTATCCGCTTCAAACCCTGAAACCGATTGCCTCGCAGCTGCGTTCGCGCGTGCAATCCGATTATATTGATGACGACTTGTCGTGGCGTCAGCGGCTCGAGCGGGCGATTTTGAATATTCCTTTGACCCTGACAGGGCGGCTCTCAGAGCCGACCACTGCCTTGCATAACCTCATCCATCTGCAATCAGGCGATTCATTTCCGATGCAGTTGCATGAAGGTGTTCAAGTTTTGGTGGAAGGGCGACTGATGTTCAGCGCTGAAATGGGTCAGGTCGGACCGCAAGCGGCGCTTCATCTCACGCGCCGTATCCAAGAGACAGAAGATTAAAGCTGAGGGAAACGAGACATGGCCGATAACCAAGACACAAAGGCACCACAAACCGAAGCTAAGGGCGAGCGCGCCAGCATTGAGAACTTGCGCGTTCTCGAAAATATCGAAGTCCGCATGACCGTCGAGGTCGGGCGTACCGAG
>CALGEE010000197.1 GCA_937881525.1 uncultured Sphingomonadales bacterium
GAGTTCTCATTCGTCTGACAGCACCGCTTCTCACAGTTGTTCGCCCTCGCCCAGTCGCATGTGTCAATATTGACACGTTGACTGGGGTAGCCTTATCGGGGGCTGCCTTTCCAACGAAAGATCGTATTATCGGGGGATGCATATCCTGCGCGCCGCCATATCTCTGTACATTCTTCTGTTGCCGAACTACGGGTCTGCACAGGAACTGAGGGTATTGACTTCCTTTCCGCCGGATTTCTCATCCGCTTACACTGCAATGTGGCAGGCACGTGAACCCGAGACCGAAATCCGCGTTCTGAACAAAAACACGGTGGCAGCAATTGACGACATCCTGCGTGGCAACAGCCGCGGCTTTGACGTTTTTTGGTCGTCGTCACCTGAAGCGTTCGAGCTTTTGCAGCGCAACGGTGCTCTTGCCAAGATTGATGTATGCGGCGCGTCCGGTCCTCAGTCGGTGGCACCATTCGCATTGTCCTCGGTCGGTTGGGCACGGCGTGCGACCAGCACTCTGTTCATGCCGGCAAATTGGAACGATCTGTTACGTCCTCTCTATCGAGATAAGATTGCCATGGCGCGTCCGGCGCGATCCGGTTCAACGCATATGCTAGTTGAACAAATTCTGCTGGTGCGCGGGTGGGAGGACGGTTGGCGCTTTCTCTTGGAGCTGTCAGGCAACCTGTCCACCTTGACCGCGCGCAGCTACGGTGTGCCGGACGGGCTGATAAACGAGCGCTTCCAGATCGGGCTGACGATCGACTTTCTGTCCCAGTCCGAGGCGGACGTTCTGGATTTTCGATATGGCCGCCCAATCGTTCTGGCCGCTGCGCGCGTGGGCATTCTGCGAGGTGGGAAAGCACCGGACAAGGCATGTGATTTCGTGCGTATGATCCTGTCTCGGGACGGGCAGCTCGCGTTGCTTGCGCCGGAGATCTCGCGCATCCCCTTCGACGCCGATGTACGGGCAGAAATGGAAGCGCATTTGCCAAGCGAGGTTATCGAGGCGCTAAAGCTGTCTTGGCTCGATTACAACGCCCGGCAATCATCAAACCGCTACTGGGCGGTGAATACCCTGTTTGACATCATGATCACTGACCCCCTTGTTGAACGGCGCAATTTGTGGCGGCGGTATCACGCGCTGGCCAGCAAGGTGCCGTCCAGGGATCTGTCCGCGGCCCATTTGCTTCTGACCACGGTCCCTGTGACCGAGGACGAGGCATTGATGGCCAGTCTGCAGCAAGCCGAGGACCAGTTCTCGACGCAGACTGGAGCCAGCACACTGGCAAGAGGTCTGGTGCAGATTTGGCGTGCGCGCGTGTCTGAACAGATCATTTTGGCAGACCACGCGTTGCTGCGATTGGAACAGCAGGCATCCGAGTGAAGCGGCTGTGGGATCATATCGCGCCCCGTATTTGGACGCGTCTGTTCTTGATGGTGCTGGTGGCGATCCTGCTCACGTGGATCGTTTTGGGGGCAGCGTTCTATTGGTTGAGCAGTGCGCGGGAAGTGATAACGGGCCTGAGTGCGACCCAGGTACCGAACTTGGCCCAAACGACGCGCCTGTCGGCCAAAACCGCCGATCTGGCGATGCTGAGCAATCGCATATTGTCTGACAATGCCGAAGCATCTGAGGCATTGGAGACCATGCTCAAGGCGTCCGTTGCCGAGTTGGGCGAATTTGTAAGCGAGGGGTTCGATTCCGCGATCACCCGCCAAGATGCCGAAGCGCTGCAACATCAGTTGGCTCTTGTGATCCGCAGCGTCGACCAGGTCGAACAGCTGGATATGCGTCTGCTTGAAATGATTGACCAACTGCGTTGGCTGAACGCCGACGTGCAAGATGAAACCGCCGCTGTCATGGCGGATTTCGCATTCAATATTGAAGTGCTCACCCGCCAGATGATCGACGAAACCAGGCCCGAAATTCGGCGCGACATGGCCAGTACTCTGGCCGAGGAGCTTCGATTGCAGACGACGTTCTCAAATATCGGCAATGATACGGCAACCGCGACCACTCTTGCCATTCAGATATCGAACAGCCAGTCGATCGCCCAGCTTCAACAGTTTGAAAACCTTGTAGCCGATGCTCTGGCGCGCGTGAATGCAAGCATCGAAGAACTGCCTGCCAAGGCGGAGTACCTGTTTTTGCGCCAGGCGTCTGAGACCCTGGCGCGAATGACAACCCATCCAAGCGGCGTGGTGCAGGATCGGAAAAGCTGGCATGAAGCCCGGAAAAACCTTGGTACACAGATTGAAACGGTGCTGACATTATTGACCCGTATGCAGGGGCAATTGCTGACGCAGGCCGAAGCTCAGCGAACCGAGATCCTGTCGATCAGCGACGGGTTTTCACGGAGTGCAGCGGTCACTATGCGGCTGCTGCTGGGCATGACAATTCTGGCAGCCACCGGTGGGTTGGCGATCTTGTTTTCCTATATCCGCCCGTCGATCATCCGACCAATGGAAAGCCTGACCAGCGCCATGCGCCAGATTGCCGAGGGCGGGCGACCGAAACTCGATGGCCTGCCGGTTCGAAACGACGAGATTGCCCAACTGGCATCTGCGGTCACGGCGTTTAAGAACTCGGTGATTGAGCGGGATCAGGCGATCCGAGACTTGCGGCAAACCCAGAACGAACTGGTTCAGGTCGGCAAGATGGCGGCGCTTGGCAACCTGTCCGCCGGAATTGGGCACGAGTTGAACCAGCCGCTTGGGGCCATCCGGCATCGCCTGCGCCTGCTGCAAACGGCCTCTGCTAAGGGCGACAGCGGGCGCCAAACGATGCAAATCGGAAAGATTGACGATTTGGTGACGCGCATGGAGCGGATCATCTCTCACCTTCGAAAATTTGCGCGGCGGTCCGAATATCTGCGCGAAGCGGTTCCCCTGGTCCGGACGCTACAAAGCGCGCAAGAGCTTCTGCACGCACAGATAGCGGATCACCAGATCACGGTCGTGATTGACCCCGAGTTGGAAGACGCTGTTGTGGTCGGGGACGCGATCCTGATTGAGCAGGTTCTGGTGAACCTCCTCTCCAATTCCTGTGATGCGATTGCAGCAACCGAAATGGCGGGCACGATCACGATCCGCAAGGAACAGGGAAAAAAGGGCATGCTGGCATTCTCGGTGGTCGATACTGGTATTGGGCTGGGCGATCTTGCGCCTGAACGCGCGTTTGATCCTTTTGTGACCACCAAGGATCCGGGCCGCGGTTTGGGGCTTGGCCTGTCGATCTCGTTCAACATCATCACCGGAATGAACGGCACACTATCTTTGGGTGCGCGTGCGGACGTGGGTACCCGGGCGACCTTAACGCTTCCACATGAAGGAGCCATGCATGAAACTTGATGCCGCACAGGTCTATGTCGTGGATGACGACCAGGACTTCCGAGAAGCGACTTGTGAGCTGCTCGAGGAAGAGGGGCTGAACCCGCGCGCCTATTCTGACGGAAACGCGATGCTGAAAAGACTGGATCCGGAATGGGGCGGCGTCATCCTGTGCGACATCCGCATGGTGGGAATGGACGGTTTCAAAGTTCTGAAAGCTGTGCGCCAGACCGCCCCGAACGTGCCTTTTGTCATGATCACCGGGCACGGGGATGTTCGGCTGGCCATCGCTGCGATCAAGGCAGGCGCCTATGATTTCTTGGAAAAGCCGATGCAGCCTGATGTGATGATCAGCTTGATCCGTCGCACCCTGAATGCCCGCAAGCTTGTGATCGAGAACCAGCAACTGCGCAGACGCATTGCGCGGCGCGGCAGTATGGCCAGTCAGTTGGTCGGCCGCTCGGAAGTCATGCGGGCCTGTCGCAAGGCGCTGCTGGACCTTGCTCCTCTGCCGGTCACGGTCACTCTTTATGGTGAAACCGGCACCGGCAAGTCGCTGGCCGCCCGGGTGCTGCATGACTACGGTGAAGGTTCGGGCGGGTTTCATGTGATCAACTGCGCCACCGTCAGCGCCGATGGTTTGCAATATGAGTTGGACGACATAGCTCGGGACACGGACACGCTGTTTGTTCGCGCCGTTCACAATCTGGATGCAAACTGGCAAACTTGGCTTGCTGATTATCTGCGCAGGCAGGATCGTCCACGGGTCATTCTTTCATTTACCGGTTCGTTGAAAGACCCAGCTGCTCAAACCAGCTTGAGCGACGAACTTTTGTATCTACTGAATGTAGCAACTGTCGAGATGCCCGCGCTCAGGGAACGTAGCCGGGATGTCTACTTATTACTGGAAGCTTTTCTGCGTGAAGCTGCTGCACGGTATGAGAAGCGGCTTCCGTACGTCACGAAAGAGATGTTGACGCCACTTGGCAAACACGACTGGCCCGGCAATGTGCGCGAGTTGCGAAACGTCGCCGAGCGTATGATCATTGGCCTGGAAATGAACTTGCAACGCTCATCGCGCGGCGGAGCGGCTGCGCACCGATCCTATGACGAAGCGATGCTGAATTTTGAACGCGACCTGCTGGAACAGACTTTGCGCGAGACGGCCGGCGTTAAGGGGGCTGCTGCCGATCGGTTGTCGATTCCCCGCAAGCGTCTGTATCTGCGCATGAAGGCTGTAGGCTTTCTGAAAACGGGTCAGGAGTGACCAATTTCAGGGGTCAAAAGTGACCCAAAGCAACGCAGCTTGGAGCCCGTTTCGGAAAATTTGACCGAAATCCAACTCCCTATGACCTTCGTTCTCATGCGCAGGAGGAGCGCAAAAACCTTTGGGAGGACTCCATGAAGAAAATTCTCTATTCCACAATCGCGATGATCGCGGTATCGGCCAGTGGCGCCTTGGCAGATGGCAAGGTGACGGTCATCACATCATTCCCGGATTCTATGACCGGCCCGCTCGAGGCTGCTTTTGAAGCCGCTCACCCAGAATATGACCTTGAGGTTCTGAACAAAAAGACCTCGGCAGGTGTCAAATACATCCAGGAAATCGCTGGCGACAACACCGCCGACATATTCTGGGCCTCGGCGCCGGATGCGTTCGAAGTGCTGAAAGGTGACGCGCTTCTGGCGGATGTCACGATCAAATCAGAGGGCATTCCCGACCGTATCGGCGCTTATCCCCTGAACGACCCCGACGGAAAGTATTATGGGTTTGCAGGAGCCGGCTACGGCATCATGTGGAACGAACGTTATCTGAAGGCCAACGGGCTTGAGCCCGCGAAGGAATGGGACGATCTGGCCAAGCCGGAATACCACGGCCACGTCGGCATGTCGGCGCCGTCCCGCTCTGGCACCACGCACCTGACCGTTGAAACCCTGTTGCAGGGCGAAGGCTGGGACACAGGCTGGGCGAAGTGGAAGCGCATCGCGGGAAACTTCTCGACCGTGACGGAACGCAGCTTTGGCGTGCCGGATGGCGTGAACACCGGCAACTTTGGTCTGGGAATCGTGATTGACTTCTTCGGCTTCTCGTCCAAAGCGTCGGGTTTCCCGGTCGATTTCTCCTATCCGACCGTAACTGCGCTGGTGCCTGCCAACGTGGCCGTTGTCTCGAACGCGCCGAACGAGCCCGGCGCTGTGGCCTTCATCGAATACCTGCTCACCCCCGAGGGGCAAGAGGTCCTGCTGGATCCGGCGATCATGCGTCTGCCGATCAACCCAGCGACCTATGCCAAAGCACCTGAGGGGTTCCCGAACCCGTTCGAGGATTCGACCATTGGCGCGACAGTCGAGTTTGATGTAGCCAAGTCCGGCGCACGCTATAACCTGGTGAACTCAATGTTCGACTTGATGATCACCTACCGTCTAGATGATCTACGCTCCGCTGTTGGCGCTATTCAAGCCGCCGAAGCCGCCCATGCGGACAGCGGTAATGAAGAGGCAAAAGCCCTGATCGCAGAGGCCTGGGCCCTGATCGACGCCAACCCGATCAATGAGGCAAAAAGCCTTGATGCCGAGTTTGCTGGTATCTTCACCAAGAAGCGCAAGAAAGCGACTGACGAGGTTGGTGCACGTCAGGCTGAAGTAGAACAGGAATGGGATGCGATGGTTGTCGCAAACTACGCCCAAGCCAGGGAACTGGCGGACAAAGCCGCCGGAATGTAAACTCCTCCCTGCCGGACTCCCACCAGGGGTCTGACCGCGCTGCCGCCGCACGATTTGCGGTGGCAGCTATTCAAGAAAGCATGATCCATGTCTCTGAATGACCCCAACCACGTGGCCTCGCGGGCAGGTCTTGTCGACCGTCTACCTCGCTGGCTAGTACCGAACATGACCGGAGTGCACCTTGCCGCCGTCTTCATCGCGTTGCTTTTGCTCGGATTGCTACTGGTGCCAGTCGCACAAGTGATGATCGTCGCGTTTCAAGACCCCGCGACCGGAGCTGCCACACTCCAAAATTTCGTGGATTTTTTTAAAACATCGCTGTTTCGCGAGAGCTTCTGGAATTCATTCTATGTTTCCGCCATGTCAGTGGTCGTAGCAACCGCAATCGCGCTGCCATTGGCGTATATTACCACCCGGTTTCACTTCTCCGGCTCGATCCTGATCCAGAGCCTTGGTTTCATTCCCTTGATTATGCCCCCCTTCGTGGGTGCGGTTGCGATGCAGTTGATCTTTGGGCGCAATGGTACGGTGAACCTACTGCTGCGCGACTGGTTCGGCTTTGACATCCCCTTCATGGAGGGGCTGAATGGCGTCATTCTGGTGCAATCCATTCACTATTTTCCCTTCATCCTGATCAACCTGTCCGCCTCGCTGCGCAACATTGACCGGTCGATGGAGGAAGCCGCCCAAAACCTTGGCAGCCACGGTCTTCGCCTGTTCAAACGGATCGTGTTTCCACTGGCAATGCCCGGCTATATCGCAGGTGCGGCGCTGGTCTTCATCAAGGTGTTTGACGACCTGGGCACGCCGCTTTTGCTGAACGTGAACAACATGCTGGCACCGCAGGCCTTCCTGCGTATCTCGTCCATTGGGATCAGCGATCCGATGGGGTACGTGATCTCGGTCATCCTGGTGGTGTTTTCCGTCCTGTCGCTCTGGGCGTCGTTCCTCTTCATGCGCGGCAAGGATTATGCCACCGTTCAGAAGGGTGGTGGTGGCATGGCGAAACGTAGCCTGAAACGAGGCGAAAAGATCATAGCATATGGTGCGGTGATATTCATCCTGATGCTTGTTTTATCGCCACATTTTGGTCTGCTTTTGCTGTCCTTTGGCACGATCTGGTCCTACGCTCCACTGCCGGACGGCTATACGCTGCAGAACTATGTGACCATGTGGGAGGGGTCCAAAACCTTCATCATGAACACGGTGCTTTATGCTGGTATCGCTGCAACTCTGGATGTGATCATTGGCACGGCGATCGCCTATATCGTGCTGCGCACCGGGATTTTTGGGCGCAAGGGACTGGACTATCTGGCCACCGCGGCGCTGGCTGTGCCAGGGGTGGTGCTGGGCATCGGCTATCTGCGCACCTTCCACGCGATTGACGTACCGTTCACGGACGAGCCGATGGCAAGCTGGTGGGTGATCATCGCGCTGGCGCTGATGATCCGACGCCTGCCCTATGCGTTACGCGCCTGTATGGCAGCCTTGCAACAGGTCAGTCTCGCGCTCGAGGAAGCCGCCGAAAGCCTTGGCGCGACCAAGCGGCGATCGATCCAGAAGATCGTTATCCCCCTGATGACCGGCGGCATTCTTGCGGGCTTTGTCACAAGCTTCGCCACCGCCGCGGTTGAGCTGTCGGCCACGATCATGCTGGTCAATTCGAACAGCGATGCGCCCTTGTCCTACGGTATTTACCTGTTCATGCAAACCCCGTCAGGTCGCGGTGCGGGCGCTGCCCTGGGCATCGTCGCAGTCATCGTCGTGGCCATTGGCACCATCGCATCGCAATTCATCATCGAACGCGACAAGAAACTGAAGTCATCGGGCGACGCTCACTGAGCCTGGAAGGAAAATCAAAATGAAAAAAGTTGGCATCACGATTGAAAATGTCCATTTGGCCTTTGGTGACACCAAGGTTCTGGAGGGCGTCAACTTGGATATCCAACCGGGGGAGTTTTTCGCCTTTCTCGGCCCGTCCGGGTCCGGCAAATCCACCCTCTTACGGGCAATCGCCGGATTTGGGCCGACTCCCGAAGGGCGCATCCTAATTGGTGACAGGGATGTCGTCGGGTTGGATCCCTGGACGCGGAATGTGGGCATGGTGTTCCAATCCTATGCGCTCTGGCCGCACATGTCGGTGCGGGACAATGTGGGTTTTGGGTTGAAGGAACGGAAAGTGCCTTCAGCGCAGATCAGGAAAAAAGTCGATGCAGCGCTTGAGTTAGTTGAACTGGCGCATCTAGCAGACCGGATGCCCAACCAACTGTCTGGTGGGCAGCAACAGCGCATCGCGCTTGCCCGTACCGTGGTGGTTGAGCCTGACGTTCTGCTGCTGGACGAACCCCTGTCCAATCTGGACGCGTCCCTTCGCGTTCACATGCGGCGCGAGCTTCTGCGACTGCAACGGCAACTGGGGCTGACCACGATCTTCGTAACGCATGATCAGGAAGAGGCGAACACCACCTGCGACCGCATGGCGGTGTTGGACAAAGGCGTGATCCAGCAAGTTGGATCGCCGCTGGAACTTTATGACCGGCCCGAGAACCTCTTAGTTGCCAACTTCCTTGGCACGGCCAACATTCTGGAAGGCAAGGTCGAAATTAAGGGTGGCGCACGGCGGTTCGTGACCAAGACGGGTGACCTGCTGCCCCTGCCTGATGACAGTGTGGGGGAGGGCGGAAACATTGTCCTGCGGCCCCAAAACATCTCGATCAGCCGGACCCAGGCCAGTGGCTCCCTTCCCGGTAAGGTTCAGCATAGTGAGTTTCTCGGCAGTCAGATCCGCTATCTTGTGTCCGCCGGCGGCACCGAGATTGTCGTCGACCAGAGCCACCGTGCGGGTCATGACTGGATTGAAACGGGTGCTGACGTGCACCTGGTCGCCAACACGCAAAGCGCGGTGGTTTTGTAGTGACGGGGCTAGCGAAACTGGCCATGCCGCATGATGTGTTCCTGTTGCGTCACGGTCAGACCGAATGGAACAAGGAACATCGGGTACAGGGGCAGAAAAATTCGGACCTAACAGAGCTGGGCCGGACGCAAGCCCGCCAACAGGCCGAGATTCTGCGCGGGACCCGCCCCACTCTAGGCGTGCATACGCTTTGGGCCAGCCCTCTGGGTCGCGCACAGGAAACGGCACGGCTGGCGTTTGATGACGCGCCCTTCCTGACCGACGCCCGCCTATCGGAAATCAACTGCGGTGCATGGGAGGGAACGACCCACGAAGATCGTTTGGCACGGGACCCTTGCGTCGTCGTTGGGCTGCAGTCGGAATACGACATGTACACCAGCGGGCCGGGCGGCGAAGGCACGAAAGAACTTGCCGCGCGCCTGCTCTCGTTCCTATCGGAGCTGGATGGGCCGGCAGTCATCGTGTCGCACAAAGTCGCCATCGTGGTCATGCGGGCGCTTTTGACTGGCGACCCGGATGGGCTGGATTGCCGCCTGGTCCCCGCGCAGGGTAGCGTGCTTCAGATATCGAACGGTGTTGCGACTGCACATGCCCTATTCAGAAAACCTCGGGCAAGTCTTGTCCCCTGATTGCCCAGACTACTCTCCGCTTTTTGAAAGTCGAGCCTCAACCAACGCCCTTGAACGCCTGCACCCGGCAAACGCGCTGCTCAGACGTTGATCGGAAAAAGCCCGCCTCACGGTACTGTCAGATAAAACTAACTTGAGACGGGGCGGGCGGTTTCGTAGCCTCTC